>JAFQIQ010000321.1 GCA_017397445.1 Lachnospira sp. | reverse complement strand
TAGCAAGATAATTATCCATCCTGCCGGATATTATAACCCTCTTGCTGCTCAAATCAATTCCATACATATTGTGAACATACTGCACAATTCTAATAAATTCACTATCTGTCATATCTTAATCCTTCTTTAACTGTCTCTCAATCTTGAAGAACACATCCAACAAATAAGGATCATACTGCTTACCGCTGCCTTCCTTCATTATATCCAAGGCAACACTCTTATCCTGTGCAGCCTTATAGCAACGCTCTCCTAATATACAATCATAACTGTCAACAATTCTTACGATTCGTGCTGAAAGCGGAATACTCTCACCGGACAAGCCTTCAGGATAACCGCTTCCATCCCAGTTCTCATGGTGATATCTTATAACTTCTGCGGCCATCTTAATAAACTGATTCTTTTCAATATCCGGATATGCAGCTTTAAGAAGCTCCTCACCTTTTTCACTATGAGTATTAACAATTGCTCTCTCGTGAGGTGTAAGTGCCCCCGGCTTATTTAAAATCTCATTGGAAATCGTAATCTTACCAATATCATGAACTGAAGAAGCAATTTCTATAGTCTCAACAAATGTACCCGATATCTTATTCTCATACTTGTCCGTAAAATTCAATGCCTGTGCCAGCAATCGCGAATTAGCCGATATGTTATCAATATGTCTGCTCATACCAACAAACTCGCTGCCCTCCGCAAGCTTGGCTATAGCCCTTAACAGTCTCTTTTGTTCTTCTTCAAACATTACCGACTGTTCACTGATAATCCTGTTTAAACGCCTGTTATTCTCCTCTAACTGCTGTTGCATCTTAAACATCTTCAGATATGTATTAACACGGACATTAACTTCCATGTATTCAACGGGCTTTTTTAAGAAGTCCACACCTCCCACTTCAAAAGCTTTTACCTTACTGCTTATATCCTCTTCAGCTGATACGAATATAACAGGTATCTGCCTTGTAGCAGGATTGGCTTTTAACACCTCGCATATCTGATAACCATCCATATCCGGCATACTTACATCCAATAAAATTAACTGTGGCATCTTCTCCCTTATAAGCTCAAATGCCTGGCTTGCGGTTGTAGCCGCACGGCCTTCATAACCCATTCTTTTAATCATACCGATAAGCAACTGACCATTCAAAACCACATCATCAATTATAAGAATATCCGGAACACTATTTCTCTCCATATGTACTCCATTCTGAGAACTAAACTCCCTTAGCTCTCTACATTTAGTATTATGTCAGGCAATAATCTGTCTGACCGCTTTAAGCATCTCCATGCTCTTATCATAGTCCTCTTTTCTTACTGACATCTGCAGTTTCAGAACCATACTCTTAATATCACGCTCTGCATCCTGAGTAAGACTTTTAATCGTATCGGAGAAAAACTCTGCTTTTTCCCAGTTACCCATATCAATACAAAGTGACAGTTTCTCAATATTAGTATTAATCTCTTTTATGTTCTCTTCCGTACCATACACATAGACCTTGTCAAGACTTTCCATCTCTCCAAACAGCAATCCGCCCTGAGTGAGAAAATCCATATTAACTGAAGGAGCATCTGAATCACTGACATCCCCTTCAACACCAACTTCTATATTGAATGAAAAAGTACTCCCCTTACCCTTTTCACTCTCAAGACTTATGTCACCATGCATAAGCTCTATAAGCTGCCTTGTTACATACAGTCCCAGTCCGGTACCACCATACTTTCTTGTAATAGAGCCGTCCACCTGAGAAAAGCTCTTAAACATCTTCTCCTTCTCTTCCAGACTTACACCTATTCCTGTGTCAGTAACAAAAAATGTAAGTTCCATTCTTCCGTGCTTTAATCTTGTCTTATACACATCCACACTTACATAACCTATAGATGTAAACTTTAAAGCATTGGACACGAGATTATTAAGCACCTGAACAATTCTTAGCTCATCGCCAATAATACACTCAGGAATATCTTCCGCAACTCTTGCCATAAGCTTTATACCCTTTTCGTTGGCAATCACCATACTGGTATCTATAACATGATTAATACAGTCTCTAAAATTAAAACTTGCCTCATTAATCTCAAACTTACCGGCTTCGATTTTAGAGAAATCAAGGAAATTACTAATAATCTTTTCCATGTTCTCACAACATTTGATAACGATATCCAATGTGCGTCGTTTCTCCTGATCCGGTTCGCTATTATACAGATTCTTTATATGTCCCTTAATACCATTAACCGGAGTTCTAAGCTCGTGAGTCACATTAGCAACGAACTCATTCCTTGCCTTCATAGTCTCCTTCATAGTATTCTCAACACGCTCTATTTCCTGTCTTGCATATACCTCATACTGCTTATTAAGCAGTGAGACAACATTAATGCCGTAATCTTCCTGTTGCTGTATTCTCACAGCTTTCACGTCAGCATTAAAACATGTACAATTCTTTCTGTACACCGCTGCAGACATTTCTTTACCTTCCATCTGTGCCATTATCCCCTCGATATCTGACAATTGACCAAACAATGAAGGTAAAACTTCCTGTATATTAACTTCAAACTCTTTATGTCCTGTTTCCTTCTTACCGGTTTCATTAATGTATGTAACCACCCCTGCATCATCAAATGCAAGCATGGTACAAAAAACATCATCAAACAACTTCTGTACGGTAGCCGGAATCAATGTAGAAATCTCCATAGCAAGTCCCTCCGGATGCATCTAAACTGCAATATTACACGAAATAATAACTATAATTATTATATAATAAATGGAAAAGTTATGCAATAGTTATTTTCTTAACGCAGTTGTTTGAATTACATTATTTTTTAGACAAAATGCCGGACAATAAGCTCACGCTCATCATCCGGCATTTCCATTATTCCAATATCATATTAACATTCAAATCATTGTCTTTAAGCACAACTTCCGCCATAGCACCACTTATCAACGGCATAGTCGGTGCAAGATGCCCAAGGTCACAATCCATAATAACAGGAACATTATACTTAGCTGCCACTGAAAGCACCGCACTGTACTGGTCAAGCCCCATCATATCCTGTCCGAACACAAGTGGACGTCCTATTATAAAACCTTTAACATTATCAAACCATCCTGCATTCTCCATCTGCCACATAGCTCTTCTTATGGCAAATACATTAAGGTCACAGCTCTCCAGAAACCATATAATTCCGTCTTCCTTATATCGTGCATTAAACTCTTTAACCTTATCGTACTTAGTTCCTGTAAGATTAACAAGGCAATCCATGCAACCGCCCACCAGTCTTCCTTTAAAACCAGTCTCCACTACAGACTCTGAACAATCTGTCAAAATTCCGTCCTTATAAACCTTTAACACTCGTGGCTCCGTAATATTCCACGGTGCTGTAGGATTCTCTTCTGACTTCAAGGACTCCTTTTCCCATCCGTCGTAAGACTTCAGGCTAAGCTTTTCTCCTGTCAAAAGCCCCATAGCATCCTCCAAAGCAGGATGCCACTCATCCATTCCAAAAGTCGCCGCACAGGAACCATATATGGCCGCCGTATCACAAATCGTCGTCTGCAAAAATGTGAAGTTAGTATTATCTGAATATCCCATATACCACTTAGGCTCTGCTTCAGCTAACACATCAAAATCCACATGGCTGATAGTTTCACACATAAGCTCACCTCCGCCACAGGATATAATGACATCACTTTCGCCATCCATATACATATCCATAAGTTCCTTGCCACAAAGCTCCGGCTTGTTACTTATTCCAACACCCTCAGCTTTATAACAATTATCACCAAGTTTGCAATTGTAACCCAGTGCCTTAAACTTTTCCTGAGCACTCTTAAAGCCTGTAAGATACGGCTCTGTTGCACATCCGAAAGATGGTGCTACAAATCCAATCGTACCATTCTTCTTCAAAAACTTCGGAAACCTCATACTACTCCTCTTTTCTTTTACGGATAAGTCAATATGCCCGTGGCTATATGTCTTGCTAACTGTAGTTAAACGCCGGCACTTAACGAAGTAGAACAACACTTTGTTCTGCTGAGTTTAGTACCGCTGCGTTTAAGTCCAAGCGCAAGCGGGTTAGTAAGACATACAGTCACGGGTATAGTTCTTATTTCATAAATCCATTAATAATCTGCTCTTCAGCCTCTTCCTCCGTAAGTCCAAGTGTCATAAGCTTAATAAGCTGTTCACCTGCAATCTTACCGATAGCAGCCTCATGAATAAGGCTTGCATCCACATTGTTAGCATCAAGTGCCGGAATTGCACTAACCTTTGCATTATCCATAAGAATGGCATCACATTCTGTATGTCCGTAACAGCGGTTATTTCCACATATCTTTGAGTAAAACACCTGCTCAGACTCATCTCGTGCAACTGAACGCGATATAACATTGGCACTTGAATCCTCACCTGCAAGGTCTACTTCAAAGTTAGTCTTTGCAACCTGCTTTCCGTGAGTCATAATCTTTTCCTTAATAACAAGTGTAGCACCGGCTTTAAGGTCCGCCTTAGTATCTCGGACAGTTGAGTCCACACCCTTTATCTGAGTGCTCTCCATCTCCATATATCCACCCTCATCAATGTGAATAATAGTTGTAGGGTTAAGTACATTTTCCCCTGTACCTTCTCCCTCACCGTAGTGCTTCTCGATATATTTTACTTTAGCATTCTTTCCTATATGAAATGTGTGAATTCCCTCATGCTTTGAAGTGTCCACGCCACAGTTATGAATTCCGCAGCCTGCAACAATTGTAATATCTGCGTCATCACCGATTATAAAATCATTATAAACCATATCATTAAGACCGCTTTCTGCTAAGATAACCGGTATATGAAGGCTTTCATTCTTTGTGCCCGGCTTTACAATAATATCAATACCCTGCACATCTTCCTTTGTCACAATATCAATATTAGCCGTAGTATTACGACTCTCTGTCTTACCATTGTAACGTATGTTATAAGCACCTTCCGGCACTTCATGTAAATCAGCAATCTTTTCAAGCATACTTTTCTGTAACTGATCCATATTTCATTCCCTTGACCTTTCCTGATAATCTAATCATCGGATGCTCCCTCGAACACACCTTGACCCTAATATTTACGCCAACTTATTCATAAGGGTAGCGCAGGCTTCTGAAGATGCCAGAAGTTTTGGCATAACCTCTTCCTTAGTACCCTGTGCAGTAACTTCACCGTTAGCAAGCACTATAATCTTATCTGCGATATTAAGAATTCTCTCCTGATGAGATATTATAATAATCGAACCGTTAATCTTATCATGCATGCCTTCAAACACTCTGATAAGATTATTAAAACTCCAAAGGTCGATGCCGGCCTCCGGCTCATCGAATAGTGATAACTTTGTTCCTCTTGCCATAATCATAGCAATCTCTATTCTTTTAAGCTCGCCACCTGAAAGGGATGCATTAACCTCACGGTTAATATAATCCTTAGCACAAAGTCCCACTTCTGAAAGATATGAACAGGCCTCAGTTATAGAAATTCTCTCTCCCTTTGCAAGAGTTATAAGATCCTTTACCGTAAGACCTTTAAATCTTACCGGCTGCTGAAACGCAAAACTAATTCCCTTTCTCGCTCTCTCTGTGATGGATAATCCTGTAATATCCTCACCATCTAACAATATCTGACCCGATGTAGGTGTCACAATACCTGCTATAACCTTTGCAAGTGTTGACTTACCTCCGCCGTTAGGACCTGTAATAGCCACAAATCTGTCATCAATGGTAAGATTAATATCTTTTAATATCTCTTTTTCATTGTTGTCTTCATTTACCTGAAAACACACATTCCTTAACTCTAACATACTGCCTCCGATTCAATTAACACGCACAATACTTTTTAATCATATTCACTGCATTTTCTGCAATATACACCTCAAAATGCTCTTTCATATATGAGACTTTGTCATCGCTATAAACAATCAAATCCCCATACTCCATCGCACCATTGACAAACATCTCAAAACGCTGTTTCGAGCTTCTGCCTCTTTCAAGCACAAGGTAAAATGTATCATATTCCGTATCCTTGTACAAAGCATTCTTTATTCCCCACGTCTTTGGTGCACTAATGCAAAATGTCTCCACTTCATCAAGATTAGAAAACTGACATATTGCACCATCCAGGCCTATACTGTTACCCGCACCATCCACAGCAATAATTCCTGAAACCGGTTCTTTGTTGTCTATTGCTTTAAACGGTGCTGCCTTCACCATATCCTGCGATTCCAGCTCATCCTTTTTTATAACATTGCCTCCGCTTTTGCCTGATTTCATCTCCGAAATCATCTGAGCAGCTCGCTCTCCTGCCTGCTTTATTATATCTCCAACATCATCCTGCCCGCAGGAAACTGTCAGCAAAAGCGACCTGTTAGGCTGTGGTGACAACTGCAATGAAACCACGCCCCCATCAAGCTCTACACCAATACTGTCATGAGCCTTTTCCATCACAACTTCCAACAGGCTGTGAATCTTCACTGTATCATTTCTAAAGAAATCATCCAGTGAAATATTATTCTCTTCTAAGTCTTCTTCAAACAGCAAACACTGAAATTTGCTATCACTAATTTTCTTAAATTCCATATTTTCCTTCTCCATTAGAGCTAAAACACATTGCTCTTCAATATATAACTCTGTATTTCCTTCCCTACAGTCTCTATCATATTTTCTCTATCCCGATACTCACCGTTCACCTTGAAATATCTGCCGTAACCATCTTTATTAACATATATCTTAATAGCCAATCTGTCTTTTTCCATATTGGACCGAGCACTGATATGACAATTACTCGAAAGATTATTATCTGCCATATATCGTAGCACTGCCTTTTCAACAGCCATCTGTCTTGAAACTCTCTTATTATCAGCGTCTTTAATACTTTCCACCACTGATGAATCATTTCTGCACAATACAACTATAACATCATCGCTGCTGGCTGAAACAAATGTATCTGTGTCAAAATACTTATATCTAATCCCCCGGATTTTATTAAAACCTGCATTGATAGCATCAGACGCTTTCACCATAATGCCATCACATTTTTCAGAAAGAAGCTTTTCTACCCTCTCTTCAAGCCGCTCCCCTGTTTCTAAACAAGTCACTCCATCGAATAATTCCTGTAGCTGACTGCCTATATTTCCTTTGGGTACCGACACCAATGCATTAGAAAAATGCTTACCACTCTTTTTCCTTGTCATCAAAACATATCTGTCATCTACATTCCTGATTCGTGCCCCAAGCATAACACTGTTTGGGTATTCATCAAGATATTTTTTAGCCTCGCTATAAGGTAAAGCCAATGCGTCAAACACTCCGCGTTCAAGTAATCTAATTACTGCAACAGTCTCTTTAGAACGCACTCTTACGCCACCGCAACGTACATTCTTACAGCGCTTCTCTATGCAGCGAATTGCCACTTTTGTCTGCTCGTCCATAAGTTTATCTTCCCATACGCAAAAACGCAATCTGTTCATATACTTATGTCCTTTCATATAAATTGGGTACCGTACCCCCAATATAAGAATTATACGTATTATTAGCCTATATGTCAAATATAAAAATCAGGTATCAACCGGTCCGCAGACTTATTGATACCTGATATCATACTTATTATACTAAGAATTAGTTGTTGATGAACTTGCTAGCCTCATCATTCCAGCTGTAAAGCTTTCTGATGTCCTCACCAACCTGCTCTGAGCAATGCTCTGCAGCTAACTTTCTCATAGCCTTGAAGTGTACCTGACCACCAGCCTCTGACATATCAAGTAAGAACTCCTTAGCAAATGAACCATCCTGAATATCAGAAAGGATCTGCTTCATAGCCTTCTTTGTATCCTCTGTGATAATCTTTGGTCCTGTTATGTAATCACCATACTCAGCTGTGTTAGAGATTGAATATCTCATACCTGCAAAACCTGACTGATAAATAAGGTCTACAATAAGCTTCATCTCGTGGATACACTCAAAGTAAGCGTTACGTGGATCGTAACCAGCCTCAACAAGTGTCTCGTAACCAGCCTGCATCAATGCACAAACACCACCGCAAAGTACTGCCTGCTCACCGAAAAGGTCTGTCTCTGTCTCTGTTCTGAAGTTAGTCTCAAGAACACCGGCTCTAGCACCACCGATACCGAGTGCATAAGCAAGTGCCATATCAAGAGCCTTACCTGTCTCATCCTGCTCTACAGCTACAAGACAAGGAACACCCTTACCAGCCTGATACTCACTTCTTACTGTATGTCCAGGTCCCTTAGGAGCGATCATTGTAACGTCAACGCCCTTAGGAGCCTTAATCAAACCGAAGTGTACGTTGAAACCATGAGCGAACATAAGCATGTTACCCGGCTCAAGATTTGGCTCAATAGCTTCCTTATATAACTTAGCCTGCTTCTCATCGTTGATAAGAATCATGATGATGTCAGCTCTCTTAGCAGCCTCGTTTGCTGTGTAAACATCAAATCCCTGCTTAACTGCCTTGTCCCATGACTTTGATCCCTCATAAAGACCGATGATAACGTTGCATCCTGAATCCTTAAGATTAAGTGCGTGTGCGTGTCCCTGGCTACCGTAACCAATAATGGCGATTGTCTTACCATCTAATAATGATAAATTACAATCCTGCTGATAAAAAATCCTAGCTTCTGCCATTTTACTCTACCTCCAAATAGTAATAATATAAATATTTATTTTAAATTTGCAGCGCCTCTTGCAAGACCCGTAATACCGGTTCTTGCGAGTTCTGTAATTTTAAAACCGTTAAGTAATGATACAAATGCGTCAACCTTACTCTTGCTACCTGTAATAGCTATAATAAGTGATGTTGGCGCAACATCAACGATATTAGCACGGTAAATGTCTGTGATTGAAACAATCTCCTGACGGCTCTGTGCATCACATTCCACTTTTACAAGTACTAACTCTCTGCATACTGACTCTTTAGGAAGCTCAATAACCTCTCTTACGTCAATAAGCTTAGCCAACTGCTTCTGAATCTGCTCCAAGATTTCTTCTTCTCCGGTAACAGCTACTGTCATACGCGAAATCTTAGGATCATTAGTCTCACCCACTGTAAGACTGTCTATATTGTAACCTCTTCTACTAAACAACCCCGCAACACGGCTAAGTACACCGGCTGAGTTGTCAACAAGTATAGAAAATACTGCCTGTCTCATAACTACCTCATTCCTGCACTGTATCTTTTTAGTGCAATAAACTTATTAACAATTTCCTATTATTGTAGCAATTGCAGACCCGCTTGTCAATAAGTAAATCTTCGCATCCAATGCTTTTGCTTCTGATTTATCATGGGTAACCACAATTGCAGTGCGTCCTTTTAAATTTTTCTTTATATATCGGCACACATTTTCCTTATTATCATCATCAAGTCCTGTAAAAGGTTCATCCATACAGATTGTGTCGCAATCACTCATCATAGCTCTTACAATCGCCACTCTTCGCTGCATTCCTCCACTCAATTCAGAAACCTTCTGATACAGACTTTCTTCAGGCAAAAGCATTGCAAGTTCTTTTGCTATATCTTTTTCAGGTACACCGTTAAGCACCAGCTTAATATTTTCAATAGCAGATATATCCTCTATTAACCTATTTTCCTGAAAAACCGCTGATACCCGACCGACTCCCGAAATACAGCCTTCGTATTTCTCAAGTCCCATTACAATTCTTAACAACGTTGTTTTTCCGATTCCCGACTCTCCCATTAGACAATTTATCCTGCCCGACTCAAAAGTCACATTTATATTATCAAGAACACATTTATCGCTATAGCTTTTACTTATATTCTCCATAACTATATCACTCATAAAAGCCACCTTATTAAACCTTTCTTAATAATGCAACAGTAATATTAAGCAATCGCAAAAACAACATCTCAAAAATCATGCTCACCACTACCACAATTATACTCCATGCGAATAATTCCGCAGTCATAAGATATAACTTTGAATAATAAAGTTGCTCGCCTATGGAATATCTTACCAAACCGATAACTTCGGCAGACACACCGGCCTTCCAACACATACCCATAGCATTTTTAAGGCTTGATTCCAGGAACGGGTATATCTTCGGAACATATATACAACGCAGCTTTCTTATAGTGGAAACCTTAAACACCTTCGCCATTTCCAAGAGGGCAACCTCGGTCTGCCTTATACCTGTAATCACTGCAACATATCCAAAAGGAAACACAACAATAAATGATATATATGCCGCCACATTGGCTGAACCAAACCAGATAAGCAGCAATATAATAAATGATGTCATGGGCAGTGTTTTCATAAGCTGTACCGGCGGTCTTAGTATCTCTTCTATAATCCTATATCTTGCCGAAAAAACTCCCAGTATCACACTTGTAACAAGTGCAACCATAAAGCCCGCCATTATTTTAAGAAAACTGTTAATTATGGTTATGTAAAATGTTTTTGTTATCACCAGTTTTCCCAGTGCCCTAAACACACTAACAGGACTTGCCAATAATAGTTCAAGCCCTGTCATCATGCTGGCAACCTGCCAAACCACAAGCCAGGCTGCTATAATTAATATTCTTAATGCTATTGTTCTAAACTTATTCTGCATTTGTAATTGCCTTTACCACCATATATATAGTATTAACATCCTCGGCACTCCACTTTCTTCTGTGTTCACCGAATATATCAAAACTTATAAGAACCGGTACATCATCTTTACGTCTTATAAATATTTCCAATGATGAACATATATTATGTTCTTTAAAGCACTCATATACCTCCGGAAAATCTATAGACAGTGATGCCATATTATTAATAACTCTGATACCATGTTCATCATAAGTCTTCTGATACTTTTCAGACAATGCATATGTAGCCTGTTCAACCACTTTGGCATAATGTCCCATAGAATATTCACAATGCATATCCTCTCCTTGAAAAACACTTATACCGTGAATATTCATGCGGTCCATAAGTTCATTAAGTACCTCCTGTGAACTGCCAGCACCTTCCTTTAACGCCTTAATCATAAGATTAGCCGCAAACTCAGACTTATCAATAGGCTTCATAAACTCAGCGCTCTTATT
>JAFQIQ010000035.1 GCA_017397445.1 Lachnospira sp. | reverse complement strand
TGATATTGATGGAGAAGTAGAAGTTACGGTAGATAAGTCTGCGGTAAATGTTAATAAAGCCGGTAGCTATAAAGTGAAGTATACAGCAACGGATAAGTCAGGCAACAGTTCTACGGCGGAAGCAACATTTACATTCAAAATTGTTATTGCAGATGATGCAACATACCAGGATATGGCAAAGCAGTTGGTGAATCAGATTGTTGATAAGTCTATGAGTGATGGAAAGAAGATTAGAACTATTTATGACTATCTGTATAAAGGTGGTCATATTAGATATACACAGTTGCGCGTGCAGGGTGGAACATGGCAACAAGAGGCGGCAGTTGGACTTAAAGAGTTGCTTACCACCGGAAGTACTAATGGAAATTGTATTATGTATGCAGCTTTGTCTATGGCATTACTTGAAGCAGTAGGAGCACAGGTGAAGTATGTGGATAATGCCAAGAGTGCGGCAGATTCTCATCATGTATGGGTAATGTGCAATATAGGTACAGGTTGGTATCATTTTGATACAACAAGATATGTAAGGGGCGGAGAGCGTTTTATGTATACGGAAGCCCAATTGAAAGAGTGGATGAAATCTACAGGATTTAACCGATATTATTGGGATAAGTCGGTGTATCCGGAAACAGCCACAGAAGCTTTCACGTATTAATAATGAGGTTTATATGTTGAAAAAAGTAGCTAAGGTGGTGGCTTTTTTGCTTATATTCGTTTTGGGTATATTAGGTATTCAGCATTTATTGATACCTAAGTATGTTACGGATATTAAAGAAGGCTCCATGATAGAAGAATATTACAAAAGCGAAAAGAATAATGACGTATTGTTTATTGGCAGTTGTCAGTTCTTTGAAAATATTTCTCCTGTGACCATGTGGGAGGAATATGGAATAACCAGTTATATAAGAGGCAGTGCTGATCAGTATATATGGCAGTCGTATTATCTGTTAGAGGACGCATTAAGATATGAAACTCCAAAAGTTGTGGTGATGAATGTTCACTCTCTTTCAATTAAGAAGGAAACCGTTGAGGAGTCCTACAACAGAATGACTATTGACGGAATGAAATGGTCTATGTCTAAGGTCAATGCCATTAATGCATCTATGACTAAAGATGAGACTTTTATGAGTTATTTATTTCCCATCGTGAGATACCATTCAAGATGGGATGAACTTACTGAACAGGATTTTAAGTATTATTTCAACAAACCGTTAGTTACAACAAAGGGATATCTTATGCAGGTAGGTGTAAGGCCCTTAACGACTAAACCAAGAGTTCCGGTTCTTGCGGACAGTGAGTTTGATAAAGAAAATGTGGAATATCTTCAGAAAGCTGCTGATTTGTGTAAAGAAAAGGGAATTAAACTTGTGCTGTTAAAGGCCCCAAGTGTGTTCCCACATTGGTATGATGAATATGATGAGCAGGTTGAAAAGTTTGCTAAAGATAATGATTTGTTGTATATCAATGCCATAGAGGAAAATGAGATTATAGGAATTGATTATTCAACAGATACATTTGATTATGGACAGCATCTGAATGTTCAGGGAGCAGAGAAATTTTCAAAATATTTGGGTAAGGTTTTAGATAAGGAGTATAACCTTGCAGATCATAGAAATGATGATAATATTGCGAAGGATTGGAATGAGGTTTCAAAGCGATATTATGAAGAAAAGGAAACTAAGTTAAAGGAATGGAAGGAATAATGAGAAAGAAAAATTTATTGGCAGTAACTTTAATGGTATTATGTGTAGGTCTTATGGCGTGTGGTGGAAAGGAAAAAGAAGCGGAAACACAGGCGCAGACACAGCAGGAACAGCAAAAGGCAGAGACTGGATATGTGTTTGAGAATAAAGGTTTAACTATGAATATTGATGGTAATGTAACGGATTATGTTGCTAAGCTTGGGGAGCCAAGTGGAGGTTATTACGAGGCTAAGAGCTGTGCTTTTGAAGGTTTGGACAAGTTCTGGTACTACGATGGATTTACTTTACAGGGATATCAGAAGAGTGGTGCAGAGTTGGTGTATGCCATAACATTTGATGATGATACAGTTAAAACTAAAGAAGGCGTGAAGATTGGAGACAGTAAGGAGAAGATGACTTCAGCTTATGGTTCAAACTATAAGCAGGATGGTAATATGTACAGTTATGTTTCCGGAAATATGGAGCTTCAGTTCACAGTGAAAGATGAAGTGGTTATGGGAATCACATATGCATTGAAGGCAGAGTAAAAAAGATTAAGGTAATAATCCTTAGAATGGAGGTTTCTTATGGCAAGATTATGGGTTATTGGGGATTCGACACTTAGTAGTTTTAATGATAAGTACTTTTATCCAAGATATGGGTATGGGACTAAGATGCAAAAGTATCTTACTTCTGATGTTGAAGTTGTTAATATAGCTTTGTCAGGAAGAAGCAGCAAAAGTTATATGGAAGAACCTGAGTACTCAAAGTTGCTTGAAGGTATGTCAGAGGGAGACTTTCTGATAATTGGTTTCGGACATAATGATGAAAAGACTGAAGCAGGCAGATTTACAAGTGCAACAGGCACATATAAAGATGCAGGTACATTCGCTAATTCACTTTATGAAAATTATATAAAGCCTGCAGAAGAGGCAGGATGTAAGACAATATTATGTACATCCATAGTAAGACGTAGTGCAACAGGTAATTGGAATGATGCTGAATTGCATATAATTGGTAATACGGGTGGATTTATAGGTGGAGATTATCCGCAGATGATAAGGGATATGGGAGCACAACTTAATATTCCTGTGGTAGATATGACTTCTATGACCCAAATGCTTTATGACAAAATGACACCTGAAAATACTAAGTATCTTCATGCATGGTGTTCAAGCCATCAGCTTAGCGTAGATAATACTCATACTAATATATGGGGAGCTACTGTTAATGCATATATGTGTATGAAGGCTGTGAAAGAGCTTAATATCTCAGGGTTATCAGAATATATTGTTGTAGATGACGAGGTCCTTGATGAAACATGGGAGATTCCGTCAAAGGAAAAATATCTTGTTACTAATCCTGAATATGTTCCGATTGTTTTTGATGCTAACCTTAAGGATAGTGAATTGTGGAAGGATGCAGGTCAGTGGAAAGGTACTGTTTTTGGTGATGTAGGTAGTGCTCCTAATAAAGATAATTTTGTGTTGGAACCAATAAGTGACAGTTCTTTAAGAATTGCAGTTAAGAATAATAGTGGCAAAATTGCAGCAAGTTCTGATGGTATTGCCATGTATTATGCTAAGGTACCTGCTAATAAGAATTTTGTTCTTACTGCAACGGCAACTATCAATGACTATTTCCTTAATAATCAGGTATCATTTGGACTTATGGCAAGAGATGATATGTATATAGACAAGGCAGCAGCAGATTTACTTGGAGATTATGTAGCAGCGGCACCGCTTCTTATTACACGGGGAGCTGATGCAGTTAATTGTTTCGCAAGAAAGAGCGGTTTGCTGGTTTATGGCGGACAGTGTTCTAAGACTTATGAGATAGGTGATGTTGTTAACTTAAGAATTGAAAGTAATGATGACGGATATGCTTGTACATATGGTGATGAACAGACTATAACCGGAGGTTTCGATTTTAAGCTTACTACTATTGATGCTGAAAATGTGTATGTCGGTATGTTCGTATCAAGAAATGCAGATGTTACATTTAGCAATATTAAGCTTGAAATCAAGTGATGAGGAGAGTCTATGAAACTTATAGCAGCAGTTGATAATAATTGGGCAATAGGCAAAGCCGGGAAAATGTTAGTGAGCATTCCCGAGGATATGGAGTTTTTCCGTGAAGAAACTATGGGGAAAGTGGTGATTATGGGAAGAAAGACTTTTGAGACCTTAAAGGATCGCTCGCCGCTTATAGGACGTGTTAATGTGATTATTACATCTAACAGGGATTATAAAGTTGAAGGAGCTATTGTGTGTTACAGTGTCGAGGAAGCGTTGAAGGCTGTAGCCGGATATGATACGGATGATGTGTATGTTATCGGCGGAGGTACTATATACGAACAGATGTTGGATATGTGTGATGAGGCTCATATAACTAAAATTGATTATGAGTATGATGCGGATACATTTTTCCCTAATCTGGATAATAATCCTAATTGGTATGTTGCTCAAACCAGTGATGAGAAAACTTATTTTGACATAGTGTATGAATTTGTCAGATTTGTAAAAAAATGTTGAAAAAAATATTCAATGTTGATAAAATCAGTTTGATATGCAAATATTTAACAATAAATCAAATATGAAAGGGAATGGATATGTTTTGTACTAAATGTGGATACAATTTGGGGGATGCGAATTTCTGCCCACAGTGCGGTAATCCGGCAAAGAAGCCAGTGGTTACACCTGTTCAGGAAATGGTTGTGGCAGAACCTGTAGTAGTAACACCAGCAATAGAGCCGGTTGTGACACCTGTGGTAGAGTCAGTAGTGGCACCTGTGGTAGAGTCAGTAGTGGCACCTGTGGTAGAGTCAGTAGTGACACCTGTGGTAGAGTCAGTAGTGGCACCTGTGTCAGAGGCAGTTGAAGAAGCGGTAGCTCCTGTGGCAGAAACTGTAGAAGAAAAGGTGTCTTCTGTAGCAGAATCAGTGGAAGAGGCGGTTGTTGCACCAGTGGCAGAGCCGATAGCAGAAACTGTTGAAGAAGCAGTTGAGGTGGTGAAGGAAGCTGAGCCTGTGTCAGAAGTGGTAGAGGAAGCGGTAGCTCCTGTAGCAGAGGCAGTAGAAGAAACAGTGGCTTCAGCAGTAGAAACAGTAGAAGAAACAGTGGCTCCTGTGGCAGAGGTAGTAGAAGAAACAGTAGCGCCTGTGGTAGAAGCAGTAGAAGAGAAGATAGTTCCTGCAGCAGAAACTGTTGAAGAAGCAGTTGAGGTGGTGAAGGAAGCTGAGCCTGTGTCAGAAGTGGTAGAGGAAGCGGTAACTCCTGTAGCAGAGGCAGTAGAGGAAACAGTGGCTTCAGCAGTAGAAACAGTAGAAGAAACAGCGGCTCCTGTGGCAGAGGTAGTAGAAGAAACTGTAGCGCCTGTGGTAGAAGCAGTAGAAGAGAAGATAGTTCCTGCAGCAGAAACTGTTGAACCGGTAATGGAGCAGATTCCGGTTGCAGTTCCAACAGCAGAGCCGATAATAGAGAAGGTTGAGGCGGTAGCATCACAGCCGGAGCAGGTTGCACAGCAGGCGGTAGCATCACAGCCGGTGCAGGTTGCACAGCAGGCGGTAGCATCACAGCCGGTGCAGGCGACACAGAATCCTAACTTAACATGGAATAATGAAGCACAACAGATGTGGAATACATATCAGCCTACTTCAAAGAAGAAGAGTAAGGCACCGATTATAATTGGCGTTGTGGCTGCACTTGTGATTGCGTTGGTATGTGTAGGTATATTTGTTGTAATGCCTATGATAAAAGAGAAGAAGAGACAAGAAGAGATTGCAAAAGTTAATCTTGCGGGTACAACAGCACTTAAGTCAGTCACTGCTGAGATTAAGGCATCAGCTTCTTCATTTGCTAACAATCTTGTGGTTGTTAAGAGTGGTTCAAAGCAGAAAGCAACAAGTTCATTTACACTTAATAAGTTAGTTACCGATGATGAGGATGTATTATCATATTTCAATGTGGATACCGTTAATTACACAGTTGAGGCAGATGCAGAGACTGGAAAGACTAATCTTACAATAGGACTTTCTAAGGGCGCATCAGCACCGGTACTTAATATGTATATGTATACAGATGGTTCAACAGCATATATTAGGATACCGGAATTGTTTAGTGGTTCATTGAAAGCACCAGTGGAAGTTGAAGAAGACACTGAAGATGATGACGATAGCGACAAGACTGAGCAGATAATTAAGATATTATCTAATATGGACGAAGAAACTATGAAGCAGTATGCAAAGGTTTTTGAGACAGTTGTCGCACATATTGTTACAGGTCTTGATTCAGTTATCGATAAGGCGCAGTATACAAAGAATGATGGTACAGTTACTTTGTCGGCAGGTGAGCTGGGTTCAGATGCGTATGAATCATACAATGTTGTTGTTAATAAGTCAGATGTTATTGCAGCATACAATAGCACAATTAATGCAATCTTTGATGATGCATCAGTGGTTCCTTATATTACTATGATTTCTACATTTGTGAAGCGCATTGATAAGGAAACTTTAAAGACTGAGTTTGCAGATAGTTTGAAGGATGCACCAAATACATTTAAGATGACTTTGTATACAAAGGATAGCAAGTTTGCAGGTGTTGGAATTAACGAAAAGGATTACGACGAGAAGGAAGAAGGCGTAATTACAGTACTTGCAGTTGGAGGCAAATCATTATATGTTGATTGGCTTGATGGTGCTGAGTACCTTAAGTTAACTCTTGATGCAAGAAATGATATCAAGAAGTTAACAGTAAACAGCGATATCGAAGATTCCTATATGACTATCAACTCCGAATGGAAGATGAGTGGTACTTCTTGTGAGATAACAAAGTTTGAGTTAATAAACAAAGACACAAAGAAAGATACAGGTGTTTCAGTATCTTTAACAGGTAAGACTTCAGTTGAAAAGATTTCTGAAGTGACATTTAAGGAATCAAATTTCCCTAATGTTATAGATACAAGTACAGCTACTCAGGAACAGGCAATGGCATATATGAGTGAACTGGCTGGTAATTTACAAAACTTACAGAAAAAGTTGTTCTCTGATAAGTACCTTCAGGGTTCAGGTATGATGGGAACACAACCTGACGGATCTGGTTCAACAAGTGTGAACGGTACAGCAGGTTCATTGTAAATCTGATTATAAAAAGTAAAGGCTTCGCATGTATATAATATGCGAAGCCTTATTTTTAGTTGTACACAATAAATGTATTATATCTGAAACGGCGTAAACGCTGTTCCATCTTTATTGCGTTGGCAAGGTAATTGAAGGCACCAACCTGAACCTTGTAATAACCATCTTCCTGAACCATAAAGGCAGGGAAGCCTTCTATAAGCAAAGAGTTAAGCAGTCTGTCGGCATTTTCTTTATTTTTATAAGCACCGGTTTGAACGCGATACAATTGTTCCGGAAATTCTTCGCTGTTATCTGAAGGGATATATTCTGGCGTAGTAGTTGGGACAATTTGCATTTCTGTTGTACTCATTACAGTGTTAGAGATGGTTGAGGTTTCGGAATTGATAGTGTCAAGAATTCCCTGAGCAATCCCATTGGCGATTTCATCAAACTGATTGTCAAATAAAGCGTTATCAGCATCTGTATTGATAAATCCTACCTCTACCAATACTGCAGGCATATTGGTACGTCTGAGTACAACAAGGTTTTTGCGTTCTTCTACACCTATATTAGTAAAGCCTATGTTTTCAAGTCTCTTGTTGATATTACGTGCAAGGTCGGCACGAATCCCATCATCATTATATACCAGAGTTTGTATACCATTGTATTGATTAGGGTATTCAGAAGAGTTTCGATGTAAAGAGATAAAAAAGTCGGCGGCTGAATTGTTTGCATCAGTGGCCTTCTTAAAAGGTGTTTCATATTCATCATTCTCGCGAGTATAGAATACATCAATACCATTTTGTGTAAGAATGTTACCAACAGCTCTTGCGAGTTCTAAAACATCATCCTTTTCTGCACGTCCTTTGTATTGTGCGCCGGCATCATTTCCACCATGTCCGGCATCTAAGGCAACTTTAATAGCCATAACAGCTCCTTGATATGTCATTACAATATTATATTCCGGCTATGGAAAAAGTTGATAACTATGAAAAATGTGATGGACAGGAACATTTATAATAATAATGAATATAATGTCAATAGAGCAGTTTTGGAAATATAGGAGACATGAATGTTTTATAATGCGAGAAATTCAAGACTTGCACAGATAAACACGGATATGGCTGATAAAGGGAATCTTCGCGTAAATGTTGTGGACGGAGTTACAGGGAGACCGGTTAGTAATGCCAGTGTAACAATTGCATATACGGGAGAGCCGGAAGCACCGCTTGAGCAGTTAAGAACCGATGTAGATGGTCAGACAGAACTTATATCGTTAGGGGCACCTCCGGTTGAGTATAGTATGGAACCTTCGACTAATCAGCCGTATTCGGAATATACAATAACAGTAAGCGCACCGGAATACGAAACATTTTCTGTATCAGGTTCGGAAATATTTTCAGGAGAAACGAGTATACAAAGGACACCCCTTCGTCCGGCAGGCAGCTTAGATACTCCGGACAATTTCGTGATACCTGCCATTACACTTTTTGGAGATTTTCCGCCAAAGATTCCGGAACCGGAAATACAGCCTGTTAACAGACAGGGAGAGATTGTACTAAGCAGAGTGGTAGTGCCGGAAACAGTGGTTGTTCACGATGGCGTTCCGTCAGATTCCACAGCAAATAATTATTATGTAAGATATAGGGATTATATAAAGAATGTTGCCTGCAGTGAAATATATTCTACATGGCCCCGTGAGACCATTAAGGCTAATGTGTTAGCGATTCTTTCATTTACATTGAATAGAGTTTATACGGAATTTTATAGAAATCGAGGATATGAGTTTACAATAACTTCGTCAACAGCATATGATCACAAGTGGGTGAACAACAGAAATATATTTACCAGTGTGGCAAGTGTAGTTGATGAGATATTTGACTGTTATCTTTCAAGACCTAATGTAAAGCAACCGATACTTACTCAGTATTGTGATGGCAGAAAGGTAAGCTGTCCTAACTGGATGACTCAGTGGGGAAGTAAGAGCTTGGGAGATCAGGGGTATAGTGCAATAGAAATATTGAGATATTATTACGGAAGTGATATGTATATCAATTCGGCTGAAGAAATAAGCGGCATTCCTTCATCATGGCCGGGAAGCGATCTGGATATAGGCTCCAGTGGACAGAAAGTGCGACAATTACAGGAACAGTTGAATTATATAGGGGATTTCTATAGTGCCATACCGTATGTAGTGCCGGATGGAATATATGGAGAAAGAACAGCGGATGCGGTAAGAACATTTCAGAGAATATTTGATATGCCACAGACCGGGGTAGTTGACTTCCCTACATGGTATAGAATTTCAGACTGGTATGTTAGATTATCGGGGATAGCGGAACTGGTATGAGTGTCTGATGACTAGTCATTGGAGTAGTCTACAAACATCTTATGATTAAGGGCTATAGTTACAGGATTCATGTAACCATAGCCCTCTGTTTTATCGTTTCTCTCCCATAAAGAACAATGCAATAGTACCAGGGCCGGAGTGTGCTCCAATAGTAGGACAAACGTAGTTGATTACAACCTCTTTGCCAAATCGTTCTTTAACTTTAGATGCAACGAATTCGGCATCCTCGATACAGTCGCCGTGAGATATAAAGACTTTGTCGGTTTCATTCTTGTAGCTTCCGATAAGCTCACCCATACGATCTACAAGGTCGGTTAAGGATTTTTTACGACCGCGAACCTTGGCGATATTAATAAGTTTACCGTATTCGTCTACATGGAGCACCGGCTTGATACCTGCAAGCGTTCCAATAATAGCAGTTGCTTTAGAAACACGACCGCCTCTGTGTAAGTGGAAAAGATCATCTACAGTGAAAAGATGTACAAAATTCTGAATATGCTTGTTCATATATTCTACAATCTCCACCATAGATTTGCCTTCATCTTTCAATTGAAATGCACGATATACCATAAGACCTTCACCAAGTGAGGCCGCAAGTGTGTCAATTACAATAATCTTACAGTCAGGGAATTCATCCATAACCTCGTTAGCGGCAATACATACGTTGTTGTAACTGCTTGATAATCCTGATGAGAAAGCAAGATGCAATATATCAAATCCGGCAGCAGCTCTTTTTCTGAAAAGCTGTGCAGAATCCTCCGGGTTAGTTGCCATAGTTGTAGGCATCTCTCCGGAACGCATGCGGTTATAGAATTCCGATTCAGATAGTGGGTTGTCTGCAGTGTGAACAACATCGCCAAATGCGTAATAGAGTCCGTGAATATCAATATCACGTTCTTTAATGTATTCAGCAGGTAAATCAGCAGTAGTATCTGTAGAGATAACAAATGGTCTCATAAAAATTCCTCCGAAAAATAATGAAAATGGACTGATTACGTTTGCAAAAACGCATCATCTAGTATATAATACCACGTGCGAAGAATAATATCAAATATAGAATTGAAGAAAATTAAGAAAAAGTTATAATAAATGTGTTGACAAGAGGTTGTAACCGTGATATTATACAGAAGTTGAAAAACGAAGCAGAGTATCCACTCTCACCTTAGCGCATATGGCGACTTGGGTTTATACTTTTTTGAATAGCACGAATTGGGCGTGTTGTATCGATTGAGTTTATGTGGATAGTTATGCTATCCACTTTTTTGTTTATCCTGACTACGGAGGTGTACTACTATTAGCGAATTAATGATTAACGAACAGATAAGAGATAAAGAGGTTCGTGTTATTGGGGAAGATGGCGAGCAGCTTGGAGTTATGTCGCCAAAGGATGCTATGAAACTTGCAAAGGAAGCAGAGGTTGATTTGGTAAAGATTGTACCTGGTGCTAATCCACCTGTATGTAAGTTAATAGATTATGGTAAATATAAGTACGAACTTATCAGAAAAGAGAAAGAAGCTAAGAAGAAGCAGAAGACAGTTGAAGTTAAGGAAGTAAGACTTTCACCTAATATTGATGTTAATGATCTTAACACAAAGTGTAACTCTGCAAGAAAGTTCATTGAAAAGGGTAATAAGGTAAAGGTTACTCTCCGTTTCAGAGGACGAGAGATGGCACACATCGATAGCACAAAGCATATCTTAGAGGATTTTGCTGAGAAGTTAAGTGATGTTGCTGTTATCGAGAAAGCTCCTAAGCTTGAAGGCAGGAGTATGATGATGTTTTTAACTGAAAAACGTTAAAATAAATTACAATAAAACCAAGATGAATTATTAGGAGGTCCATTATGCTTAAGGTAAAAACTAAAAAAGCAGCAGCTAAGCGTTTTAAGGCTACAGGCACAGGTAAGTTAAAGAGAATGAAGGCTTATAAGAGTCACATCCTCACAAAGAAGTCTACAAAGAGAAAGAGAAACTTGAGACACGCAACTATGACAGATGCAACTAATGTTAAGGCAATGAAGAAGATTATGCCATATATCTAATTAAGGCATATGGTAAAGGAGGAAATATAAGATGGCAAGAATTAAAGGCGGAATGAACGCAAAGAAGAAGCATAACAGAGTATTAAAGCTCGCTAAGGGTTATAGAGGTGCTAGATCTAAGCAGTATAGAGTTGCTAAGCAGTCAGTTATGAGAGCTCTCACAGAGTCTTATGCTGGTAGAAAGCAGAGAAAGAGACAGTTCAGACAGTTGTGGATTGCAAGAATCAATGCAGCTGCAAGAATGAACGGTTTATCATACAGCAAGTTTATGTATGGTTTGAAGCTTGCTAACGTAGACCTTAACAGAAAGGTATTGTCAGAGATGGCAATCAACGATGCTGAAGGTTTTGCTAAGCTTGCTGACCTTGCAAAGGCTAAGCTTGCATAATTTAAGTCAGGTACTTATAGCAGATATTATGAATGCCCTCGTGTATAACGGGGGCATTTTTTGAAAATACTATGAATTTTTTATAAAATGCTATGAAAACCACTACGGATATGTTAAAATATTTAACGTGTGTGAACACATACACATATGTATGTTGTGAAGGGAAGGCATAGAATAATGAAGAAGAATATATTTAAAAGAGTCCTTGCCGGGTTATCTATTGTGGCGGTTATGGGATGTCTTACGGGCTGTAACAACAAGATTAAAGTTGAGTATCAGTATGATGCAGCGCAGTATGTAACATTGGGTGAGTATAAAGGTTTGGAAGTCAACATTGACAGAACTGAGGTAGAGAATGAACTTATTGAGAAAAAGATTAAGGAAGATATAGAAAGTTATACTGAATATACAGAGGTTAAAAGAGAAGCTAAAGAGGAAGACAGAGTAACAGTTACTTTTACAGGTTCTATCGGTGGTATGACTATTGAGGGATTTAGTGGTGAGGACAGTACATATGTACTTGGTAAAGACACATTCCTTATCGACGGTTTTATTGATGCTTTGTATGGCATGAAGAGCGGTGATAAGAAAGTAGTAACACTTACAGTTCCTGAAACATTTACAGAAAACACTGACTATGCAGGTAAGAGAATTGTGTATGATCTTTCCGTGACAAAGGTTGAGCAGGTTAATGTTCCGATGATGACTGACGGATTTGTAAAGGAAACATTTGGTATCAATACAGTTGCTGAGTATAAGGAGACACTTAGAAAGAACCTTTCTTCAAAGGTTGATGAGGAAGTTGCTGCAATCAAGAAAGAAAAAGTGCTTCTCAAGCTTCAGGAGAATGCTACAATCAATGGCTATCCGGAAGAATTTCTCGCAAAGAAGAAAGAAGAATTTGAAAGTTCCATTAAGGTGTATGCTTTGATGTTGAATCTCAGTAATGATGAATATTGTCAGAAGAATTTCGGTTTTTCTTTTGATGAGTATGTAAAAAAGGCAGTTGCACAGGATGCTATTATTCAGCTTGTAGCAAAGCAGGAACAGTTGTATGTAACTGAGTACGAGTATAAAGATAAGCTTGAACCATTTGCGTTAGCACAGGGATACACAAGTAAAGAAGCATTTGTTGAAAAGTATGGTAAGAACGAAATTGTTAAGAATATGCTTTTCGAGAAGGCTCAGAATTTTGTGATAGACAGTGCGGTAGTAAAGTAAATAATATAATAATAAAGGCGTATGCATATCAATCAGTGGAAGATAAGCATACGCCTTTGTTAAATGGTATTATTGTTTGAATTCCTGTAAAGTTATAATATGTTCAATGTCGTGAAGTTCTCGCAGTAAGTCATGTCGCAAAGAAGCATCAGGTAACTTAATGGTAAATGTAGCTGTTCCTGATATGGCATCAGTGGTTGAGTGTTTTGAAGGAAAAAGATCCAAGTCAAAAATCTCATAGTTTTTGTTATGGCAATACTGCAATAATTCGCTGGTAAAGCGTGAATCTGTAAATTCTGCATAGAGATTGATGTATTTGTGATAACGGCTGAAAGCTTTATCAACCATAGAAAGTATTCTAAGAGAGAATACAATTACCAGTCCGGTAATAATGGCACCTGAGTAAAAACCTGTACCTAAAGCAATACCGATAGTTGCACAACACCATAATCCTGCTGCGGTAGTAAGACCTTTTATATGATTGTTTCTTGTGACAAGGATTGTTCCGGCACCGAGAAAGCCTATTCCGCTTATAACTTGTGCGGGTAATCTGGCAGGGTCTCCGGCACCGAAATATTCACACATATATATATTAGTAATACTGGCAAGAGTGGCACCAAGACAAACTATTATGTAGGTTCGAAATCCAGCCGGTCGTTGCTTTTGTTCACGCTCAAGCCCCAATAAGCCACCGAGAAGCAATGCGAGCAGGATTATTAAGCATATATAGATTATATTTAGTTATCTAAGAATAGGTAAATTTTCAAGAAACATAGGCATTCGCCTCCTTTGTATTATTTACTGCCGGTAGAACCAAAGCCACCTTCGCCTCTTACAGAGTCTTCCAGAGTATCAGTTTCCTCATATATAGCCGTGATATATGGTGCGATTACCATCTGGGCAATTCTTTCGCCAGGAGTAACAGTAACTGCAACATCAGAATGATTATGTAGTGCAACCATAATTTCTCCACGGTAATCAGAGTCAATAACTCCAACCTTGTTAGCCGGAGCCAGTCCCTTCTTACAAGCCATTCCGCTTCTTGCGTATACAAGACCTACAAGACCTACGGGGATTTCCATGGCAATTCCTGTGTGAATGAATTGAGTGCAGCCAGGTCCAATTGTCACATCGTTCTCCATAGCCGCATAAAGGTCAGCACCTGCAGAAAATTCAGTGCCATATTTAGGTGTAACTGCATTAGGTAATAATTTTTTGATTCTAACTGTCTGTGTCATAGTAGTAGTTTCCTTTCAAATGTGTATTATTATTTTCTGGAATCGTCCCATAGAACAATTTTTCCGGTTTGTAGTGATTCCTGAACCATAATTGTGCGTTGGTTTTCGCTTCCTTTGAATTGTAGCATAAGATTCTTTAAGTCTTCAACAAAACGTCCGTCAACCAAAACATCTATATAAGAAAGCATTTCTTTAGTTTCGGGCCATTGAGGACACATGTTTTCAAGAATCTCCCTGTCAAAAAGATAGCCTGAAAAACACCAGATGTTTTTTTGCGGGAATTCTTTTTTAACTGCACGCAGAAGAGGAAGTAATCCAATCTGGTTACTGTGCTCAAAAGGCTCTCCGCCAAGTAGTGTAAGGCCTGTAACATAATCAGGTTTCAGTGACTTAAGAATCTCATTAATAGTTTCTTCAGTAAATTCCTTGCCGTAATTAAAGTCCCATGCGATTTGGTTAAAACAGCCTTTGCATTGGTGGGTACAGCCACTGACAAATAGTGTGGTACGCACTCCCGGACCGTTGGCAATATCATTGTATTTTATCTCGGCATAATTCATAGCAATATCCTTTCGATGATGATTTAATTATATTATATCAGATATTAAAGAGTATTTGTAGATTATTTTTCAGTGTTTTTTTCTAATATATGATAGGTTTCAGTGGATTTTTACTGAAAATGTGGTATACTACACATAGTGGTACAATTTGTGACAAATATAATTAAAGAGAGGTACAAGAATGGTAAATATTTATTTTGACAAGTTATACAGATATCCGAGAATTGCTGAGCCTTGCAGTGTGGCTATTCCAGTGAAGGAAGGGGAACTTAATTCAATTGACAATTTATCTGTATTTCAGGATGGAAAAGCACTTCCTGTTCAGGCAAAGGTAACATCAAGACATAAGGATGGTTCTGTCCGTTACATATTTGTGAGATTTATGGCAGATTTACCGGCTAATAAGGGCACTGTAGTTCAGTGTGATTTGAATTCGGATGTTAAAAGCACAGCTCAGGATATAATTGTGGAAAAGACTGATACGGGATACTTTGTTAATTGTCACGGATTAACATTTTCGGTAAAGAATAACAGTGACTGTATCTTTGATATGGTGGATGATGGAAACAAGATATATGATAAGAACAATTTTGTAGGACCTTATCTCAAGGATAAGAACGGTAATGCTTATGATATTTTGGTAGGAGACTGGAGAATTATTGAGTCGGGAGAGGTATGTGCCATTCTTGCGGCTAAAGGTTCTAATATATGCGGTGATAAAAAGATTGATTTTGAATTAAGACTTACTGCATATGCAGGTAAGCCTTGGGTTGAAGTCGGTTATAGAATAATTAACACAAGTGATAATGAGCTTCCTATTGAGTCACTTGTATTTTATGCAAAAGCGACAGCAGAAAGCGTAGTTAATGATAAGCTTGCAAAGATGAATATAGAGATTCACAATGATTCTACAGGCTGTGGCGATGCGCCGACTGATAATTCACAGTGTGACGGACCTGTATTCCATACAAGAGGTATTTCTGAGTTGGAGCTTATAGAAGAAAAGGCTCCTGTTTCAGGAGTGAGAACACTTGTTGGAAGTTCTAACTATAAGACTGATTTCTATGTTGGTAAGGATGGAACAGAGGTTAACAAGTATATAGATGCGGAATTCCTTGCAAAAGAGGCGAATGAGCATTTTGCAGAAGTCTTATATGGAACATTTATGGCAGACAGAACAGACGAAGATGGCGGAATCTGTATAACTGTATATCAGGCTCAGCAGAATTTCCCTAAGGCGGTGAAGGCTGATGGTGAAGGAATGGCTATTATGCTTGTGCCGGAAGGAATCGGTGAGGTTGTTATGCAGCCTGGTATGGCTAGAGAACAGAGATTTCTTATGCATTTTCATAGTGCAGACGAGTCAATTCTTGAGATTGATAACAGAAGTCTTATATATCAGATGCCTGACAGACCAAGTATATCACCGGATGTGTTCAGAGAAGCACAGGTTATGTTGGATGTATTCCCGACAAAGCTTGATGATGAAGTTGAGATTTCTCTTATAGGTAAGGCGGATGGCCATTCAAGATGTTATGGTATGCTTAACTGGGGCGATTCGTGGGATCCTAATTATACAAGACAGGGACGCGGTAACGGTAAGCCTGTATGGTGTAATAACGAGTATGATTACCCGCATTCTTGTGCATTACAGTATGCGAGAACCGGTGTCAGAAGATTCCTTGATTATCTTTTCGCATCAGCACAGCACTGGATGGATGTGGATGTTTGTCATTACAGTAGCAATCCGTTAAGAATCGGCGGTCAGTGGGAACATACAGCAGGTCATTGCAAAGATGGTATTATGGTTTGCTCACATGAGTGGGTAGAAGGTCTTTTCGACTATTATCATTTCTCAGGTGATGAGAGAGCATATGAGACTGCAATCGGTATAGGAGAGAATGTTCTTCGTTTGCTTGATACTCCAATGTATGCACATGCAGGTGAAGCTAATGCCCGTGAGACAGGTTGGGCGCTTCGTTCTCTTACTGCACTTTACATTGAAACTTGTGATGAGAAGTGGCTTAGCAAATGTGAATGGATACTTAACAGTTTCAAGGTATGGGAAGAACAGTATGGTAATTGGCTTGCACCTTATACTGATAACACAACTGTAAGAGTAGGATTTATGATTTCAGTTGCTATTGGAAGCGTTATGAGGTATTACAGAGAGTTTCCAAGAGAAGATATTAAGGATATGATTATAAGGGCGGTGGATGACCTTGTAGAGAATTGTATGTTGGATTGTGGTTTGTTCTACTATAAGGAATTACCAAGTCTTCAGCGTCTTGGTAATAACACATTGTTGCTTGAAGCTTTAGCGATTGCATATGAGCTTACAGGCAATGCTGAATATCTGAAGCCGGGTATTAAGACATTTGATAAGGCAATAGCTGCTGAGGCACCTTCTGCTCTTGGTGCAAAACAGGTGATTGACGATGCAGTAATTGGTGCCGGAGGAAGTACAAAGGGCTTTGCACAAAGTTTCATTCCATTGATTACATACTATAAGGCTCTTGTAGATAGTGGATTGCGTTAATAGGATATAATGTTTTGGGGTTTGGAAGAGGAGAATGATATGTGTTTGGGGCATATCATTCTCCTTATTGGTAGTTTTTGAATGCTTATTTTGTAATATATACTTGCGTTTTAGGGGTAAAAAGTAGTATTATAAAGGATAATAATATTGGTGGAAATATTGCGTTGCAATAGGACTGGAGGAGTTATGAGAATTGGTATAAGAGCACATGATGTTAAGTATGCACCACTTGAGGAGTTAATTCCTAATATTCACAATCAGGGATTTCACTGTATGCATATTGCACTTAGTAAGTCTATTAAGGAGTTTAAGCCGGAGATTAGCACTATGACACCGGGACTTGCTATGTATATGAAGGAGCTTTGTGCAGAGAATAAGGTAGATGTTGCGGTTCTTGGATGTTATCTTAATCTTTGCAATCCTAATAAGGAGCAGCACGCAAAGATTGTTGAGAAGTACAAGGCACATATCAGATTTGCAAGCATCTTAGGATGCGGTGTGGTTGGTACCGAGACAGGTGCGGTTAATGAAGAGTATAAGTATGAGCCTGCTAACCATAGCGAGGAGGCTCTTGAGACATTTATAGAGAATTTGAGACCTATTGTAAAGTATGCAGAGCAGTTTGGTGTAATATTTGCTATTGAACCGGTATGGAAGCATATCGTATGTACAGTAGAGAGAGCAAAAAAAGTTCTTGATGCAATTGATTCACCTAATCTTCAGATTATTTTTGACCCTGTTAATCTTCTCTGTGTGGAGAATTTACCACAGCAGGATGAGATTATTCAGAAGGCATTTGATTTGTTAGGCGACAATATTGCTGTAGTTCATTGCAAGGATTACGTAGTTGAAGGCGATGAGTTAAAGTCTATTGCGGCAGGTACAGGTAGTCTTAATTATCCGTTGCTTTTAAAGCTTGTTAAGCAGTATAAGCCTTATGTTCACTGTACACTTGAGAATACAGTTCCTGAAAATGCAGTGGCAACAAGAGAGTTTATGGAGAGAACATACGCGTCAGTATAATGATGACTAGTGCGGAGGTAGGATATGTCGGAGAAAATTTCACAAGAGAGCGATATGCAGATTGCAGACCATACAGTTAATAAGCAGTTAAGTACACCTGCGGACTTTACAAGTCCGGAGGCGCTTTATGATGAGCTTATAAGAATTATCAAGGCATATCATCCTTCAACAGATTTTTCAGATATTGAGAAAGCGTATAATATAGCAAAGAATGCTCATGAGGGGCAGCTTCGTAAGTCAGGTGAACCGTATATTATCCATCCTTTGTGTGTGGCTATTATACTGGCCGAGCTTGAGCTTGATAAGGAAACTATAGTGGCAGGTATCCTTCATGATGTTGTTGAAGATACAGTTATGTCGGAGGAAGATATAACTAAGGAGTTCGGAGCGGAAGTAGCATTGTTGGTAGATGGTGTTACGAAGCTTACTCAGCTCAGTTTTGAGCATGATAAGATTGATGTTCAGGCAGAAAATCTCCGTAAGATGTTTCTTGCCATGGCAAAAGATATAAGAGTTATTATGATTAAGCTGGCGGACCGCCTGCATAATATGAGGACGATGCAGTACCAGTCGCCGCATAAGCAGATAGAGAAATCAAGGGAGACTATGGAGATATATGCTCCATTGGCACATCGTCTCGGTATTTCTAAGATTAAGGTTGAGCTTGATGATTTATCTATGCAGTATCTTATGCCGGAAGTGTATAATGATTTGGTTGAACAGGTTAATCTTAACCGACCGGGTAGAGATGCATTTATAAAGAGCATGATTAAAGAAGTAGGAATGCATATAAAGGATGCTGGAATTGATGCTGAGATTGATGGAAGAGTAAAGCATTTCTTCTCAATCTACAGAAAGATGGTTAATCAGAATAAAACCTTAGAGCAGATATATGATATATTTGCGGTTCGTATTAAAGTCGAGTCAGTTAAGGATTGTTATGCTGCATTAGGCGTTATTCACGAGATGTATAAGCCTATACCGGGAAGGTTTAAGGATTATATTGCCATGCCAAAACCGAATATGTACCAGTCGTTGCATACTACGCTTATAGCATCCAACGGACAGCCATTTGAGGTGCAGATTAGAACATACGACATGCATAAGACTGCTGAATATGGTATTGCGGCACACTGGAAGTATAAGGAAGGTGCGAAGGGTAAACCGGGAGCAGGAGAGAGTGAGGAAGCTAAGTTAAGCTGGCTCCGTCAGATGCTTGAATGGCAGAAAGATATGTCTGATAACAAGGAGTTCTTATCATCTATTAAGAATGATCTGGACTTGTTCTCGGATAATATATATTGTTTTACACCTACGGGAGATGTAAAGAATCTTCCGGCAGGTTCTTGTCCTATTGATTTTGCTTACAGCATTCACAGTGCTGTAGGTAATAAGATGGTTGGTGCCAGAGTTAACGGAAGACTTGTTACTATTGATTATCAGTTAAAGAGCGGTGACAGAGTTGAGATTATCACTTCCGGTAATGCAAAGGGACCAAGCCGTGACTGGCTAAGTATAGTAAAGAGTACACAGGCACGTAACAAGATTAATCAGTGGTTTAAGCAGGAGCTTAAAGAAGATAACATAACCAAGGGTAAGGAGCTTATTGCAAGTTATTGTAAGGGTAAGGGTTATGTTATGTCAGACCTGTTAAAGCCGGAACTTATTGAAAAGGCTATGAATAAGTACGGTTTTAAGGATTGGGAATCGTTGCTTGCGTCTATCGGTCACGGTGGACTTAAAGAAGGTCAGGTGGTTAACAAGCTCTATGAAGAGGCTGAAAAACGTAAGAAAGTTGATGTTACCGATAAAGATGTATTAGCTGATATATCAAAATCAGAGGCGAAGAATAAAGAACAGCATAAACACAATAAAGGCGGTATTACTGTAAAAGGTGTTCATGATGTTGCCGTGCGTTTTTCAAGATGCTGTAATCCTGTGCCGGGCGATGAAATCGTTGGTTTTGTCACAAGGGGCAGAGGCGTAACCATTCATAGAACAGATTGCATCAATGTTATTAATTTCCCTGTTACAGAGCGAGAAAGACTTATTGATGCAGAATGGGAGCAGACTGGAGCAGTTAGCGAGAAATACAGTGCGGAAGTCAATATATATGCGAATAACCGTTCTGGTTTAATCGTTGATATTTCAAGAATATTTACAGAGGCTAATATTGAGCTTCGTTTTATGAACAGCCGAGTTAATAAGAAGAATGAGGCGATTATTAATTTGGGCTTTGAAATTCATGGAAAAGAAGAATTAACAAAGCTTATAGAGAAGTTTAGAGCGGTGGATGGAGTAACTGATATTGCAAGAACTTCAGGTTGATGTATATGGCGGGGCGACGTGCCACGTCGCAGGAAGGACGATGTGGCACGTCGCCCCATGTATTGATTATAGGAGGTGCAGGGTGATTAATATATATCATACAGTGCTTGGGATGGTAGGAACCAACTGCTATATTATAGTTAATGAAGAATGTAAGAGCTGTGTAGTGGTAGACCCTGCAGATAATGCTAAAGCTATATATGGAGTGGTTGAACAAGCTGAATGTAAGTTAGATGCAATATTGCTTACGCATGGACATTTTGATCATATGCTTGCGGCCAAGGAACTTAAAGAAGTGAGCGGTGCAACTATCTGTGCCGCACAGGAAGAAAAGGCAG
>JAFQIQ010000320.1 GCA_017397445.1 Lachnospira sp. | reverse complement strand
GGTGACGAGATTCAGAAACAGTATATCAAAGCGATTAAGGCGGAATATACAAGGAGGAATATCTATGCCAATTAAGATAGTTATGGGAACAGCAGCTTCGGGGAAATCACATTTTATTAAAACACATTTTCCAGAGTATGAGCATCTGGACGTGTTGGATTATCAAAACGAGGTTAAGAAGAAGTATGGTGATTTAGACAGTGTGGATTTTGAAACTTACAGGATGGCGCTTGCAGAAGCTAATGAGCGTATTAAAGAAGACTTAGTGAAAGCGGTGTCGGAGCATAAGTTGGTAGTGATGGAGCACACGCTTTTTAAGGCTAAGAGGAGAATTGTTTATGTGGAAGCTTTGCGTGAGGTTACGGATGAGCCAGTTGAGATATATGTGATGGCTCCGTCGGATGAGAGATTGAAAGATAACATTAGACAAAGAGAAGAGTTGGATGAGAGGAGTTTTTACAGATTGAAAGGAGAGTGGGAACAGATAGAGCTTCCGAATATTTCGGAAGGGTTTTCTAAGATATATTTGGTGAGGGATGATGTTATCGAGGAGTACATAGCGCCAGCCAGACCGGAAATTATAGCACCTGCAAAGGAAGAAATTAGGCTGGAACAGGAGGAAATTAAGTCCAAGAAGGAAAAAGAGGAAAAATTTAAGTGTGCTGTAGAACGCACGAAGACAGAACCCTTTTTGCATTATTGCGAGGTGTGTGGCAAGCAGGAATATCTGACTTCCAAAGAGGCATTTAGCAAAAGCTGGGACTATCCTGGGGCGGACGGTATCTATAAAAAGCGAAAGAATTATGGATTTGCTATGTTCCTGCCGCGCACATGTGGGGATTGCTCGATGACAGACACATTTTACTGGAAACTGGCATTGGGAAATAAGACTGAAGAAGGCGTAACGGAGCGGAATAAAGAGACACTTAAACGAATACAGAAGGAACCGTTTAATTTGCTCAAAAACTAAACCACAGGTTGATTGTTAACTTCTCGTAAAAGTATTATTATGAACAAGAAGTTAAACATATTAAGGCGGTAGCTCAATGGCTAGAGCAATAAGGAAAATGTTTCATGTTTGTGGAACTAACAGCAAGTAAAATTCTTTGGGAACTATGTGTTGCAGGTTCGAGTCCTGCCCGCCTTATTTATTGGGTGCTTATTCAAGTGTCCGATGCCTATATGAGTGAGGTAGCTCAGTGGGTAGAGCACGATAGTGGTCATGTTTGTGGCCCATACAGCAATATCATTTCGGTGAGATAGCGGTGTCGTTGGTTCGAATCCAACCCTCACTCCTTTTGCTTATAAGAATTTTGGAAAGGGGACTGATATTATGAATTTTTCAAAGTATTTAAGAGAAGAAAGTCAATGGACTTATACAGAAAATGGTGCTACAGCACTCAATACAACCGGTGATGCAAGACTTGATTTGTTTAGTACTATCGGTTCCTTGAGAAATGCTGACGAATCGAGGACACTTACTTTGTTCTCCAGTGCCTATAAGGTTGATCCATTGTTTGCAGTTAAAATTTTGTTTTATGCAAGAGATGTAAGGGGTGGATTAGGCGAAAGAAGAACTTTTAGAGTTATATTAAAGTATCTGGCAGAGTACCATCCTGAGTCGTTGATTCCTAACTTAGACTTGATTGGTGTGTTTGGCAGATTTGACGATTTGTATTGCCTGATTGGAACAAGAGTTGAGGAACAGATGTGGCTTTCTATGAAGAATCAATTCGAAGAAGATTTGGCTAACCTTAGAGAGGGAAATGCTATTTCTTTGTTGGCAAAGTGGATAAAGACAGCGGATGCAAAGACTGAGAATACAAGAAAGCTTGGCATACTCACAGCGCAGAAGCTGGGATATCCGGTGTACAACTTTAAACGTATTGTACGTTCTATGAGAAAGCATATTGGCGTAACGGAAGCATTGATGTCAGCAGGAAAGTGGGATGAGATAAAGTATTCCCAGGTTCCAAGCCGTGCAATGATGATATACAGAGATGCTTTTGCAAAGCACGATGAAAGCAGGTTTAAGGAGTTTGTAAACAGAGCCGTAGACGGTACTGAAAAGATTAATTCGTCAACTTTGTATCCATATGATATCGTAGAAAAGATTTTATATGGACGCGAGGACAATAAGGTTTTAGAAGCTCAGTGGAGACAATTGCCTGATTATTTGTCAGAAGATATTAATGCATTAGTTATGGCGGATGTATCCGGCTCTATGACAGGAAGACCTATGGCAACGTCCATCGGGCTTGCAATATATTTTGCAGAGAGAAATAATGGGGCGTACAATAACATTTTTATGACATTTAGTGGTAAGCCGCAGGTTGTGTCCTTGAAGGGAGAGACACTTAAGCAAAAGATTGATTATGTTCATAAGGCCGAGTGGGGATATAACACCAATTTAAGAGCTGCTTTTGAGAGAGTTCTAAAAATTGCGGTAGATAATAAAGTGTCTCCAGCTGAAATGCCTAAGTCAATTCTGGTGATTTCTGATATGGAAATTGACCGTTGTGGGGATGACAATTGGACATTTTATGAAACGATGAAGAGACAGTTTAGTGTAAGGGGGTATGATATCCCTAATATTATATTCTGGAACGTTAACAGCAGAAATGATGTGTTCCACGCAGATTGTAAGCGTGTGGGAGTTCAGCTTTTCAGCGGTCAGTCAGTGACAACATTTAAGCATATAATGGGCTGTGTGGGACTCACACCGGTTGAGATGATGGAGCGCGTGATTAATTCTGAAAGATATGAATGTATTAAGGGGGCAGTATGAATTACGTAGTTGGGGATATTCATAATGACAATAAGAAGTTTAATAAGTTGCTGGAGTTAATTAATCTGTCGGAGCAGGATACGCTTTACATACTGGGTGATGTGTTTGACAGAGCAGATTATGCTCCCGACCCGGTGGGGGTGTACTTTAATATTTTAAAATTAGGAGCCAGGTGTCAGGTGCTTAGAGGCAACCATGACACCTGGTTAGCAGACTATATACTTGATTATTATGATAGGCTTGAAAAAAAGAAAAAATTACTACCATATACATATAATTCGTTCGAGCTGATGTCGCAAAGACTGACACCGGTAGATATGCAAAATCTTGCTAAATATATAATGTCCTGGCCGTTGCAAATCGAATTGAATATAGCCGGGACAAAGTATTTGCTAGCTCATGCCCAGACGTCGTTACCGTCTGAAACCAAGCCTGATGACTACTATCTGATGGGCACGGCAGATAGTGATATGTTTTTAGCTGATGGAATCGACGGGTATGTTTCTATATGCGGGCATGATAATGTGGGAGGTGGTCATATCTGGAAAAATGCTTTAGATAACGTGTATATGTGTGACTGCGGTTGTGGGTTTGCAAGCGGTAAGCTTGGATGTTTGTGTCTGGAGACGAGGGAAGAATTTTACATAAATTAAAAGGATTTTTTAAAGTTTTGTAGAATATCAAAGGTACAGCGGATAATTATGTGAAGTCAGGAGGAGAAGTATATGGTTAATTATAATTCTTATTTAAAATCTTCAGATTCTTTGAGCTTCAAGGAGGCGACAGAAATTTATGAAAAGATGACAACGCAGATGGATATGAGTGATGTGGATGATGCAGAACTTTGGAACGACTTACTTAATGTAATTAAGGAGTACTCGGATTATCGGTTTAACTGGTATGGTTGGGATATGCAAAAACGTAACGAAATGGACAAGTCAAGAAGTATGTGTCATGACGATGTTATAACACATTTTAATATGATATCCAGAGTGCAGGAAAACCAGGGTAAAGATAATTCATGGCGAAAGCAGCTCGGCGATGCAAGGAAACGAATTGGTGACTTTGCCTGTTACATAATGTATATTGTGACAATTAATATGAGATAGCAGGAGGGTTTTTATGAGTATATACATAACGGGTGATACACATGGAAATTTTGAGCGTGTGGCGGATTTTTGTGAGAGCATGGGTACAACAGAGGAGGATGTGTTAATAATTCTTGGGGATGCGGGAATTAATTATTTTGCAGACAGCCGTGATGAAAGTACGAAGCGGGATATAAGTGAAATTCCAATTACACTTTTTTGTATACATGGCAATCACGAGGAGCGTCCGTATGAAATCGATACTTATGAAGAGATGGAGTGGAATGGCGGAGTGGTTTACTATGAGCCGGAGTTCCCAAACATTTTGTTTGCAAAGGATGGAGAGATTTATGATTTTGATGGCAGACGATGTATTGCCATCGGCGGTGCATATAGCGTTGACAAATATTACCGATTGAGTCACGGGATGAGGTGGTATGAGACTGAGCAGCCAACGGAAGAGATTATGGAGTATGTGGAGCGGCAACTTGATAAGAATGGATGGAGGGTGGATTGTGTGTTTTCGCATACAGTGCCGGAACCTTACGAGCCAAGATGGGCATTTATACCGGGACTTGACCAGAGTACCGTGGATAAGTCAACGGAGAAGTGGCTTGACAGAATTGAGAAGCGATTGGATTATGACCGTTGGTATGCAGGACATTATCATGTGGAAAGTCAGGAAGGACCGATACGGATTATGTTTGAGGAGTTTGATGAGCTGTAATTATTAGTGGCTCATTTAAACACTATATGAGTAAAGGGGATTGTTTATGAATTATGTAATCAGCGACATTCACGGAAATTATGAGAAGTATAAGGCAATGCTTGAGCGCATTGCCTTTTCTGACGAGGACACATTATATGTTCTTGGTGATGTTATTGACAGAGGCAGTGGTGGTATTAAGATATTGCAGGATATGATGTTGCGCCATAATGTTATTCCTATTCTTGGCAATCACGAGTATATGGCTGCGAAGGTGTTACCGTGGCTTATGACTGAGATTACCATGGAAAGCGTGGATAGTATTGATGAAGATACTATGCGTGGACTTACGGAGTGGATGAATGTAGGTGGCACGGTAACTATTTCTGAATTTAGTAAGCTGGGCAAGGACGAGCAGCAGGATATTTACGATTATCTGTCAGAATTTGAAGCATATGGGGAAGTTGAAGCAGGCGGTCGTAAGTATGTGTTAGTTCATGCAGGTCTTATGAATTTCACAAAGGAAAGACCTCTGTGGGATTATCATGTTGCAGAGCTTATATTTAAATTGTGTAATACAAACAGGGAATATTACGATGATAAGTATGTTGTTTTTGGACATTTGCCGACCAAAGTGTTACATGCAGGTGAATCAGGGATGCTAGTATCGGAATTGCCTTATGATAAACGTTGCAATGAGGTGTTTTTTAAGAATAAGTTTATAGGGATTGATTGTGGCTGCGGTTATGGTGGAAACCTTGGATGTGTGTGTCTGGAGACGTTGAAGTGTTTTTATGTGTAACAGGGTATAATCCCCCCACAATTTACCCATAATACAAGTAAAGTATTATGGTGGTTGTGGGGGTTTTTTATGGAGTCAATATGGCGTGCCGGGATGGAGTTACCAAAGTTTCAGGCGTTGCAGGGAGATGTAAAAACAGATGTACTTATTATAGGTGGTGGGCTGGCTGGAATATTATGTGCGAAATTTTTGCAGGAACGGGGTGTGGATTACGTGCTTGCAGAAGGCAGAAGCATCTGTGCCGGAGTGACGGGGAATACCACTGCCAAGATAACATCCCAGCATGGGCTTATATATGACAAAATGCTAAGAAGTAAGGGAGAAGAACTTACAAAGATGTATCTTGATGCCAATGAAGCTGCGTTGGAAAAGTATGCAGAACTTGCAAAAGATATGGATTGTGATTTTGAAAGGAAAAATTCATATGTATATTCCCTGAAAGACACACGTAAGCTGGAAAAAGAGGTGGATGCCCTGCAAAGCATTGGTGTCGGAGCGAAATTAACTGAGACTGGAGAGTTGCCGTTTCTTACTGCGGGAGCGGTATGTTTCGAGAGGCAGGCGCAGTTTAATCCGCTGAAATTTGTTGCGAATATCGCACAGGGACTCAACATATATGAAGGTACATGGGTAAGAGAACTGACAGATGAGTTGGCGGTGACGAACAGGGGACTTATATATTATAAGAGAATAGTTTTTGCAACACATTTTCCGATTGATAACAAGCACGGTATGTATTTTTTGAAAATGTATCAGCACCGCTCCTATGTGTCGGCATATAAAAATGCATCTTACGTGGAGGGGATGTATATGGATGAGTCAAAGAGCGGAT
>JAFQIQ010000319.1 GCA_017397445.1 Lachnospira sp. | reverse complement strand
TTAGAATAAGGATAACATCGGACAGAAGATAAAACTCTATTATATATAAGGTATACCAACGAGAAGAAAAAGCAAATAAATAATAGTATTAACATTTAAACTTTTAAAGATTATGGAAATGAATTATGTAGCACCGGAACTCGAAGTTCTGGAAGTTATGGTGGAACAAGGTTTCGCAGGCTCTGATAACGATCCAAATATCGAAGGAGATACTGGATTCCCATTCTAAACAGACAAGAGAATAGCTAAAATTAATATTAATTTTTATTTTAATTAAAATGAGAACAAAACATTTAATGACAGCAATGGCTTTGCCGTTGTTTTTTGCAGCTTGTGCAAACGACGAATTAGAAGTTGTTAGCAACGAAGCGGCTCTTCAGGATGGCCGTGCTGCAGTAGAAAACGTTACTTTAAATTTCGGAGAAGGCGTTGAAAGCCGTTTGGCTTACAATCCTAGCAACAAATCGTATGTTTGGGATGAATCAGACCAAATCGGTGCTTGCTTGATGGATGAAATCAGCGCTGATTATGGAACTTATAAGTATTCAGGTGATGCTTACTGGTCACAAAGATTTACTTGGGTTGATTATATTCAGACAAACTACTTGTTCAACCGTGACGCGGACGGTAACTGGACAACCGAAGCCAAGATGTTGGAAGGTAACTATTTCTTCCATGCTCCATATAACAAGAATATGGCTTTGCGCGACGCTTATACATTCGGTTGCGCTGACCAGACATTGGCCAACACAACTACTGCGGCTTTGTTGGATGCTTATACAGACAACAATGCGTTCATCGGTTATGGTAGAGTGATGCAGGGTAATGAAGACGGTGAATCAGTTAAGGTAGACATGGTTCCTGTTTTCGGTGCTACCGGTTTCACTTTGGAAAATGTCGGTACAAAGGACTATAAGATCAGCAAGATCGTTTTGCGTGGTAATAAAGTTAGCACAACTGCTACTGTTAATCCTACATCTGCAAATACTAAAGTTGCAAATTATTATGTAGGTAATAATATGGGCGGTTTCAATGTGGACAACTACTTGGGTATTTCTAATGCTTGGGCTGGTGGTGACTACAACAACGACGGAAGCTTTAACGGTACTGCCGCTTTGAAGAACGTACTTGTTTACGGTGGAAGCGGTCGCGTGGAAGTTAAACTTGCAGCCGGTAATGCGTTGAATTCTAAGAAGTCCATTAACGTCATTGCAATGGTTGCTCCTGCTGCTGTAGCTGCTGACGGTGATGCAGTATTGGATATCCATACAGACAAAGGTTTGATCCGCAATATCCAGTTGTATCAGAAGAACCTTCCTTCAAACAACGGTCTCGTTCAGTCTGGTAGCAATAAGGCAGTGAACTTGGTAACAGACAAGGCTCTTACAGCTCTTGCTGCAGGTGACAAGGTTCTCGTACAGTTTGATAATACAGCGCTCGACGTTCCTTCAACAATGGATATCTATGGTACTGACGAATTGGCCGCATTGATTCATTGGAACGCTGCAACATCTGCTCCTATCACCGCTAACTTGCAGACTAATGTAACCATCACCAAGGCGATGGCTCAGGAATTGGCAAACAGCCAGATTACTGGAGCTACAATCAACGGTAACGGTTGGACCGTAAGCGTTGCTGCTGATGCACCTGCTACTGCTTTGGATGCATTCACATATTCAAATGTAAGCAGAATCTATGTAAATGGTACACAGAACTTGGCTAAGGCTAACGGTGCTACAGTTATTGACGTTCGTGGTACATTGAATGTAACTGGCGACCGTAAGGACTTCGGCGAAATCGTTAACTATGGTACTTTGAATATCAAGAACAATGTAAACGGTGGGGCAATTTACAACTATGCTTCAATGGCTGTGACTGCAGGCAAGACAATCCTTGCTACTGCAACAGTTACTAACGGTACTTATCCTTATGCTGGTACAATTGAAAATGCCGGTACAATCAAGAATCTCCAGAACACATACGGTACTGTAAACAATACAGGTATAATCGGTACTGCTGCTTTGGCGGTTGATCTTAATGCTGAACCTTCTAACAACATCGGTACAATCAACAATAACGTTGAAGGTCAAGTTTATCTCAACGTTAACAATGGTAAGGTTTATGCTAACAACAAGTCTACATCACGTATGTACGATAACGCAGGATATATCATCATCACAAACTTGGATGAAGATGGTAACATCTTGGCTGCTACAATGGGTAACATTGTGGAAGAAGTTGCTGAACCTACTTATACAGATGTATTGGATGTACGTGCCAACATGATCTGGTTGTCTTCTACTTTGAAGGCTAAGGATGCAGACAAGGATGCTGACGGTGCTTTGGATGCTGTTGCCTTGAAGGGTGAAAACGGTTGGGTTAACGTAGTTGCCAAGAGCGCTAATGCTCAGATTACAGGTAACTTGCAGTACTTGACAGTTCGTACTCTTACTATTGAAGACGGTACAAAGATCGTATTGAACAAGGTTAAGGTAGCAACTCAGGAAGACTACATCGTAATGTATGGTGGTACTGACAACAATCCTTACAACTACGCGATGATTACTATCAATAGTAATGCTCGTCTGAAATCAAATAATACTTCTGCTGGTGAAATCTGGGCAAATGTTGTAAGCGGTACTGAAGCTGCTAACAAACTTGACAACAACAGTTCAACAACAGATATCGATTATTCAAGCTACGCAACTATTGATGCTATGCCTAAATAATAAATATGATTGAAAATTCTTCTAATTAGTATAATTGTTAGAGAATAATAATAAGAAAGGTATGAACATATGGCGATATGTTATATGACGTACCTTTCTTATTCTCATATAATATATGGAAAAGAATATGATATATGAATCCCCGGAAATTCTTGTCATGGAAGTTCTTGTAGAAAAAGGATTTGCCGGAAGTGATGAAGGTATGAACACCCCGGATTGGGGAGAAATTTAAAATCTTTAATTTAAATGAATATGAAGAACTATTTTAAAATCAGTGCAGCTCTTTTCATGTTCGCAGGTTTTGTAAGCTGTACAAACGAAGAAATCATTGAACAAAATCAGACGGACAACTTCAGTGTTGAAGCCATCATGAACTTGGCGGAATCACGAACCAATCCTGAGGCTTATGTAGAAAATGGAGAGACTAAGTATCATACCAACTGGCATGCTGAAGACGCCATTTATGTTTTTGGTAAAAGAGTAAAGGGTACATTGACCTTGCAGGATGGTGCCGGTACGACTAACGGTAAATTCTCCGGCCGTATCTACGGTGACTCCCGTAACTTGAAATTCTCTGCCTATCCTGCAGAACTTGCTGAAGTGGGTTCTGACGGATCTGTAACCGGTTTCAACCTTACAGAAATCGATTTCAAGAACACTATGGCCCCTATGTTCGGTACATTTTCCAATCCGAGAACCGTGAACTTCCAACATCTTGCAGGTATGGTACGTGTCAAAATCGACAATGTTCCTGCCAACTCCACTTTCGAGCTGAAGGGAAGAGGAATCTCAGGTAAGGCAAACCTTGTTGACAATGGTGACGGAATCTATTCACTTGAACCGGAAATAAAGAATGATATTACTTCCATCAAGGTTACAAACATTCCGGCAGGAAACCAAACCATCTACATCCCTATTTTCATAGCTAATCCGGATGCGAACGGCATTCAGGAAAGATATCTGTCATTGAACCTGAACGGTAAGAAATTGGTTGGTGATGCTCCAAAAGTGAAGACCATGGTAGGCAATGTCACTACAAAGAACATGCCTGAACTCGTATGGAATGAAGCAAACGAATCGCTTACCCGTGTTTCTACTTTGGATGAAAATACTCAACCAGAAGAAGTGGAAGAAAATACGGATGCCACAAAGGACTATGACTACCTGATCACTTCTGCCGAACAGCTTCTCTGGTTTGCCAATGAGGTGAACGCAGGCAATGACAACTTCGAAGGAAAAGTCGTGAAGCTCGGTGCCAGCATCGATTTGAACGGTCAGAAGTGGAATCCGATTGACGGTGGAGATAAGATGTTCAAGGGAACTTTTGATGGTGCTAACTTTTTGATTTCCAACCTGAAGGTTGAGACTGTAGGTACCGCTTCTGCCGGTCTTTTCGCACAGGCTCAGGGAACTGTCAAGAACCTCTATTTTGAAAATGTGGACATCAAGGGTCATTACAAGGCAGGTGCAGTTGTTGGTAACGGTCTCTGCTCAAAGATTGAAAATTGCCATGTGAACGGTGGTACAATAACAGTTACTCCATACGAAAAGGATGATGCAAACAATGTGGGCGGTATTGTTGGATACCTTTCAGCAGAACCTGCAGCTTGGGTAAAGGATTGTTCGGTAAACGGTTTGAACGTTACAGCTTACCGTAAAGTGGGCGGTATCGTCGGTGCAGCCAATGGTGACGGTGGAACTCCAGAAGTAAGCAATAACACTGTAACAAATACCGCTATTATTGCCGACCAGACTTCTGAATACAAATCAATAGAAGCACCAAATGCAGGAAAAGTCGTAGGATGGAATGGTAAGAATATTGATTTGAGTTCCAATAATGCAACCAATGTTACAGTAGAAATAAAAATTAATGATGCTGACGATATGATTGCAGCTCTTGAAAATGGAGAAGATGTAACATTCCAATCAGATATCAAGATTAATCCAGCTGGAATGAGTAATGCATATGGTACAACGGGTATCAATGTTAAGAATGGTCAGACAATTGATGGAAAAGGTTTTACACTTGATGTTAAGGGAGCTGGAGGTACATGGGATTCTGGTATTAATACCACTGGCGGATTGATTAAAAATCTTACTGTTACAGGCTCCTTCCGAGGAATTTTTATTAGCCACAATAGCACTCATTCCGAAAAGGTAATTTTGGAAAATGTAATAATTGATGGAACTACATATACAATATCTTGTGATCAGGGTAAGAATCAAGGATTGGAAGCTACCAATTCTACCTTTAAAGGTTGGACAAGTTATGCAGGGACATTAGGAGATGCTAAATTCACGAATTGTTATTTTGGGGAAGGTAATGGTTATTCATACTGTCGTCCATACGCTCCAACAGAATTCATCGGTTGTGAGTTTGAAGAAGGATATACATTAAATCCAAGAGCAAAAGTTGAATTCATTAACTGTTCTTTGAATGGTGTAGCTCTTACTGATAGCAATATAAGTGAACTAATTTCAGGTGATCTTAGTTTAGTGACTGTAAAGTAAACTCTAAAGATTCCTGTCTAATAACAACCGAAAAACAATCTTAGTATACAAATAAAAGAAAGGTGTGTGTACATAATAGTATAAAATACATACCTTCCTTGTACCGAATAAAAGATTATTGAACGACTTAAATATAAATACTATCAACTCATGAAAGGTATTTATATTTAAGACGTTAAGATGAGGCCTGCCGTTCGTGAGAATAGTAGGCTTTTTTTATACACTTCCCCTATCAACAGAATTCACATCGTCTCAGTATTCATTAGTGAATGAACATGATACAAATCGTGGTACAATTGTAGTGAAGGATGGTACATTCAAGAACTTCAATCCTACTTGTTACTCTTCAGAAGGTACTAATACCAACTTCTTGGCAAATGGTTATAAGGTAACAGATTGGAATGCCTCTACAGATAAAACAGTTGCCAAATACTATATGAAGAGAACACACATAAATCAAAAAACAGGCGGAAAACCTGTCTTTTTGTTTCCGCCTGTTTTATAAAATAATTATAATCCAAATGCTTATTACTTAACTGTGTAATATACATTTCCCCATGCGTAATTATAAGGATTTACGGTTGGTCGCGATTCAGGTCTTTCAGTTCCATTTGCTAATACAGTTGTTGCATACGAACCTGTAGCAGGAGGAATCTGAACAAATGATTGATTTTCACCCGGTTCAGATGTTGAAGCTGCAGGGTTATATCTCCAGAATTTGCCTTTGTTTACAATGATTTGATTACCCTGTCCACCTTCAGCATTAGAATCTTTCAAGTTCAACAAATACTTGTTACCATCATCAGCAGTATTTTGCTTGTCTGTTGCAACGGTTCCAAGATATTCAAACTCACCGCCATTAATAGTAATCTTACCGCCCCATTTAGCATAGATACAATCATTGCGTAACGCATTATCACTACCTACTGCAAAGTAACCGTTCTCGATAATTACTTCACCACCATCAGCCCAAACTGCACAGCTAGAAGCTTTATTTGTTGTAGCGCCTAAAACTTCACCGTTACCTGTGATAGTCAGTTTAATACCTTGGCCTACTACGATAACATCACCTGTATCGTTCTTTAAAGTTTTGCCGTTAAGGTCAAGAGTGATTTCAATCGGAGCAATTGCACCATCTTCAGTTCTAGAGCTTGGTGTACCGAATATTAATGCTTCTGTTAAAGGTGCAATCTCACGGTCAAATACTATAGTTCCTCCACCTGCAGTAATAGCATCATTAATCAATTCCTGTGCATAACTAACACCTTCATATTTCTTGATTGCACCACCCTGGCTGAGCTGACGACCTGCTACATGGTTGTTCTTGTAATAAATGTAACCACCGATAGTGATAAGACCATTGTTTGTCAAATCGTTAACTGTAAGCTTGTTACCAGTAAGAACTCTCAAGTTTGCACCGCTATTAACTGTCAAATTATTGATTGCGAAATCCTTTGCAGCAGCAGCCTTCAAAGTTGTTGTTCCAGTGAAAATGAAGCTGATGTTTTCGAATGAGATTGAACCGTCGTAGTTATCATCACTTGCATCCATTGGTTCTACCAATGTCAAGTTAGCTACATCGCCACCGAACTTAACACTTGTGAAACGGTCATCAATTGTATATTTGAAAGTAGCACCATCAGCAGCTGTATAAGGATAAATGATATCACCCTTCAATGCAGAAGCCACCATGATTTCATCTGTACGAGT
>JAFQIQ010000318.1 GCA_017397445.1 Lachnospira sp. | reverse complement strand
TGAACCCGCAGGAAAACGTCCTTCACCGCATGGATGTGCAGATCTCCCTGTCAACTGTCTTTTGTTTATGATTTTCCAGCTTTAAAAGCTCTTTGATTTCTTTTGAGGCTTTTAATAAATCGATGCTCGTGAAGTTATCGAAATTATATGGCAGATGTAACATTTTGCACTTATCCAGGATATAGGGAATGTCAAAACCATCACCGTTAAAATGTACAAGATATTTGTAGTTTTGTGCGAATTCAAAGAAGTTGAATATAACAAGAATCTCATCGGAAGGGGAATTCGCATACCATTGAATATAGTGCCAGTTATTATCTTTATGATATACACAGCCTATAAGGTAACATACGGTGTTTTTGGCAGCAAATCCTGTGGTTTCAATATCAAAGAAAAGGATTTGTTCCATAAGCATGTTTTTATCTGTGTTAAGTATCAGTGAAAGGGCTTCAATTCCGGTGCTGTCAGGTGTATATGTCAATTTGTCATTTTGTACAATCATATAATAATCCTCCCATAAGTATTATATAATGTTTATAGAATGTACAGCTTGATAAAAATGTATCAGCATTTGTTTATTATATATTAAAATATATGCAAAAAAAAGTAGATTTTACGCGGATTTTGCGATAAAATATAGATAATAATATATATAAGGAGAAGTATGTCATGGGTAAATGTACATTTAAAGGCGGAGTGCATCCCTTTGATGGCAAGGAGTTTTCTAAGGATAAGCCAATCAAAGAGTTATTCCCTGAAGGCGATATGGTGTATCCATTGTCACAGCATATCGGAGCACCGGCTGTTCCGGTTGTAGCTAAGGGTGATTATGTACTTGCCGGTCAGCTTATTGCTGAAGCAGGCGGATTTGTGTCTGCTAACATTCATTCATCTGTATCAGGTACAGTTAAGGCTATTGAGCCAAGAACTCTTGCTACAGGCGGAAAGTGTAACTCAATCGTTATTGAAAACGATGGCGAGTTCAAAGAAGTGGAATACGTTGCTAAGAAACTTGAAGAACTTTCACGTGATGAGATTAGAGAACGTATTAAGGCTGCCGGTGTTGTAGGTATGGGTGGTGCAGGTTTCCCTACTAACGTTAAGCTTACACCGAAGAATCCGGAGAGCATCGACTACATTATTGTTAATGGTGCTGAGTGTGAGCCATATCTTACTTCTGACTACAGAAGAATGCTTGAAGAACCGGACAAAATTGTTATGGGTCTTAAAGTAGCCCTTTCATTGTTTGACCATGCTAAGGGATATATCGGTATTGAGGATAATAAGCCAGAGGCTATTAAGATTATGCAGGAAGCAGTATCAGGTGAGCCTAATATTGAAGTTAAGGTGTTAAAGACTAAGTATCCACAGGGTGGTGAGCGTAGTCTTATCTATGCAACAACAGGAAGAAGTATTAATTCATCTATGCTTCCGGCTGATGCAGGTTGTATTGTACATAACATCGATACAATTTTTTCAATCTATATGGCTGTTATTGAAGGTAAGCCACTTACAAAGCGTATTATTACTGTAACAGGTGATGGCGTTAAGGAGCCGGGCAACTTCTATGTATGGCTTGGTATGAATTACAGACAGCTTTTAGATGCTGCAGGTGGTCCGGTTGGAGAGCCTGAAAAGTTTATTTCAGGTGGTCCTATGATGGGATTTGCTATGTACAGTCTTGATGTTCCTGTAGTTAAGGGAAGTTCATCACTTCTTGTGTTCCAGAAGGATGAGGTTTCTAAGGCAGAAGAATCAGCATGTATCCGTTGCGGAAGATGTGGTGAAGCCTGTCCGAGCAATCTTCTTCCTGGCAGACTTGCAGACTTTGCATCACGTAATGATGAAGAGTCATTTGTTGCATTTGACGGTATGGAATGTGTAATGTGTGGAAGCTGTTCATATGTCTGTCCTGCAAAGAAGCCTTTAACACAGCAGATTAAGGCTATGAGAAGTACTGTTTTAGCAAACAGAAGAAAGAAGTAGAAAGGTGGATTTGAAAGTGAGCGAATTATATAACGTATCAACAAATCCTCATGTACGAAGCAAGGTTACAACTCAGTCAATTATGAGAGATGTTCTCATAGCGTTGTTACCTGCAAGTATATTTGGTGTTTACAATTTCGGCTTGGATGCACTTATTAGAATTGTTGTAGGTATTGTTACTTGTGTGGCTGCAGAAGCTGCTTATCAGTACTTTATGCATCAGAAAGTCACGGTTATGGATTTAAGTGCGGCTGTAACAGGCCTTTTGATTGCCTTAAATATTCCATCAACATTGAATATCGGTTTTGAGATTATCGGTTGTGTGTTTGCGATTATTATCGTAAAGCAGTTGTTCGGTGGTCTTGGTCAGAATTTTATGAACCCTGCACTTGCAGCAAGATGTTTCCTTCTTATTGCATTTACAGGTCCTATGACTAATTTTGTTACAGATACATTTACAGGTGCTACACCTCTTGCAATCCTTAAGCCGGGTTCAGAGGCTACAGGTACAGTTGATTTACTTACACTTTTCATCGGTAATCACGCCGGTGTTATCGGTGAGACATCAATTGTCTGTCTGTTGATTGGTGCAGCATACCTTGTAGTTCGTAAGATTATTTCTCTTAGAATTCCGCTTGCGTATGTACTCACATTTGGTGCATTGGTATTTTTTATGGCACCTGGTCATCAGTTTGATGCAGAGTATATGCTTATGGAGATTTGTGGCGGTGGTTTGATTCTTGGTGCATTCTTTATGGCTACAGATTATGTTACATCACCGGTTACACCTAACGGTAAGATTGTATTTGGTATTATTCTTGGTGCACTTACATTCCTTTTCAGAATGTATGGTGGTTCAGCAGAAGGGGTTTCATATGCAATTATCTTCTCCAACCTTTTAGTACCATTGATTGAGAAGTTTACAACTCCTAAGTCATTCGGCAAGAAAAAGCCGGAAAAAGCAGCAAAGGAGGCGAAGTAATATGGGTAAGATTGTTAAAGATGCGCTTATTCTCTTTGCTATCACTTTGGTTGCGGGTGTGCTTCTTGGTGTTGTTTATGAAGTTACTAAAGAACCTATTGCCGAGCAGAATGAACTAGCAAAGCAGAGAGCTTATAAAGCAGTTATGGCCGATGCAGAGAGCTTTGAAAAGATAGAATATTCATTGGAAAATGCACAGAAGCTTGTTAACGATGCAGGGCTTTCAGCTGATGAGGTATCGGAAGTTGTTGCTGGTGTTAAGGGCGGAAAGATTATAGGTTTTGTTGTTACAGTAGTAGCCGGAGACGGTTATGCAGGAGACATTAAGTTTTCTGTGGGGGTTTCTACAGAGGGTAAGGTGCTTGGTACATCAATTCTTTCTATTGGAGAAACTCCTGGTCTTGGTATGAGAGCACAGCAGGATCCAAGTTTCCTTGCACAGTTTAAGGATAAGATTGTAGAGAAGTTTACAGTTGTTAAGGATGGCACAGGTTCATCTGCTGATGACAAGATTGATGCCATCGGAGGTTCAACAATTACATCTAATGCTATGACTAATGGTATTAATGCAGCATTGGTTGTTTATAAAGATTTGGTTGAATCTAAAGTAAAGACAGAAGGAGGTGTTGGCATTGAATAAGTGTTTAGAAAGACTTTATAATGGTTTAATTAAAGAAAATCCAACATTTGTGCTGACACTTGGTATGTGTCCGACACTTGCTGTTACAACATCAGCATTTAACGGTATCGGTATGGGACTTTCATCAACAGTGGTTCTTGTTATGTCTAACCTTATGATTTCGTTACTTAGAAAGGTTATTCCGGATGGAGTTCGTATGCCGGCATACATCGTTATCGTTGCTTCATTTGTTACTATGGTACAGTTCCTCATGCAGGGATTCTTACCGGACCTCTATGCGTCACTTGGTATCTATATTCCGCTTATCGTTGTTAACTGTATTATTCTTGGTAGAGCAGAGAGTTATGCTTCTAAGAATCCGGCTATTCCATCAGTATTTGATGGTTTGGGTATGGGACTTGGATTTACGGTAGCCATAACTATTCATGGTGCTGTTAGAGAGTTGCTTGGAGCAGGAACAATTCTTTCAGGAACTGCATTAGCTATTCAGATTCCTGCAGATTTCTATACACCTGCAAGTATCTTTATTCTTGCACCGGGTGCGTTCTTTGTTCTTGCATTCTGTATTGCTATTATGAACAAGATTAAGGCGAAGCATGGTATGGAACCTGCAAAGGTGCCTGATTATTGCGGCAAGGATGGATCCTGTGCATCATGTTCTAATTCAATGTGTGCAGGTCGTGCGGCTGCGGCGAAGGCTGAGGCTAAGCCAGTAGAGAAGAAAGAAGCGTAAGGAGGTAGAGACAGATGGAAAAGTTACTTATTATTGCAGTAACCACTGCGATTGTTAACAATGTTGTATTAAGCCAGTTCCTCGGTCTTTGTCCTTTCCTTGGTGTTTCTAAGAAGATAAAGACTGCTCTCGGAATGGGCGGTGCCGTTATCGGCGTTATTACAATTGCGTCAGCGGTATGTAATCTTATATATGATTTTATATTGGTGCCACTTAATTTGGCATATTTGAATACAATTGTGTTCATTCTTGTAATTGCATCATTGGTTCAGTTTGTTGAGATGTTTTTAAAGAAAGTATCACCAGCACTTTATGAGGCTCTTGGTGTATTCCTTCCTTTGATTACAACTAACTGTGCCGTACTTGGTGTAGCATTAACTAACGTTCAGAACGGATATAACTTCATCGAGTCAGTTGTAGCAGGTTTTGGTACAGCACTTGGTTTCACAATCGCTATTGTTATCATGGCCGGTATCCGTGAAAGAATTGAGTATAATGATGTTCCTGAAAGCTTTAAGGGTATGCCTATTGTTCTTATTACAGCGGGACTTATGGCTATCGCATTCTTTGGCTTCTCAGGTATACTTTAATAGGAGGGAAAGAGTATGACAGGTATTATTTTAGCGGCAGTCGTAGTTGGCTGTGTTGGTGTAGTACTGGGACTTTTCCTCGGTATTATGGGTAAGAAGTTTGCAGTTGAGGTAGATGAGAAGGAAGTAGCAGTAAGAGCAGAGCTTCCTGGTAACAACTGCGGTGGTTGCGGTTATGCAGGTTGTGATGGACTTGCAAAGGCTATTGCAGCTGGTGAGGCAGAAGTAGGTGCTTGTCCTGTTGGTGGTGCACCTGTTGCAGCTAAGATTGCTGAGATTATGGGAGCTGAGGCTGGCGAGGCTGTTAGAAAAACAGCATTCGTTAAGTGTGCAGGTGACTGTGACAAGGCAAAAGAGAATTATAAGTACACAGGTGTAGAGGACTGTTCTATGGTTGGTATCGCACCAAACGGCGGTTCTAAGGCTTGTACTTATGGTTGTTTAGGATACGGTTCATGTGTAAACGCCTGCCCGTTTGATGCAATTCACATTGTTAACGGAATAGCAGTTGTTGATAAGGAAAAGTGTAAGGCTTGTGGCAAGTGTGTTGCTACATGTCCAAGACATTTGATTGAAATTATTCCTTATGAGGCTACATATGCAGTAGCTTGTTCATCTAAGGACAAGGGTAAGGATGTTATGGCTGTATGTTCTACAGGTTGTATCGGTTGTGGTATCTGTGCTAAGCAGTGTGAGTTTGGTGCAATTGTTGTTGAGAACAATGTAGCTCATATCGATCAGGAAAAATGTACAGGATGCGGCAAGTGTGCTGAGAAGTGTCCAAAGAAGATTATTCAGAAGCAGAATTAATAGAATAATTTAATGTACGTTATAGAGACTTTTGTGTAATTAAATAATTATGCAAAAGTCTCTTTTCTTATAAAAATGTATTGGCTAATTGTACATTTTAGGATAAAATATTAATGTTATTTTATTTTGACAGAGAGGGCTTATGAGCGAAAAAAAGAATTGGAAAAATGATTTGATTCTGGTAGGTGTGCTGTTAGCAGTCAGTGTGCTGGCCTTTGTTATAATTAATATGTTTGTAAAGAAACCGGGTGATAAGGTTATCGTAAAGGTTGATGGAAAAGTTGTTCATGAACTTAGTTTATCCCAGGATACTGAGGTTATTGTCGAAGGCTATCAGGGGGGATATAACGAAATTATTATAGAATATGGTTATGCAAAGGTTAATTCAGCTGACTGTCCTGATGAGTTGTGCGTGCATTCGGGGACTATTGATAAATCCGGTGAGACAATAGTGTGTCTTCCCCATAGAGTGGTTGTGGAAGTTATAAGTGGTAATAATGAAATAGACGCAGAGGTTCGCTAATTTATAAGCGACTGGGAGATTGGATATGAGTAAGAAAACGAAAGCGATTGCCATATGTGGTGTTATGACTGCTGTGGCTATGATTTTTAGTTATATAGAGAGTCTTTTTCCCATACCAATACCTGTATACGGTGTTAAATTGGGTATTGCTAATATCGCGATTATAACGGTATTATTTGTGGTTGGAAAAAAGGAAGCATTTATAGTTAATATAATTCGAATTGCATTAACGGCTATGCTTTTTGGTAATCTGAACAGTTTTTTGTTCAGTATAGCCGGAGGATTTCTTAGCCTTGTGGTTATGATTGGACTGCAATATACTAAAAGATTCTCAACGGTAGGAATAAGTGTGGCAGGAGGAGTGTTTCATAATATAGGTCAGACAATTGCGGCTGTGTTTATTATGGAAACGGGAGCTATTATATATTATCTGCCGGTACTTTTGATAAGTGGTATAGTAACAGGTATTGTTATTGGTATTGTATCAGGTTTGGTTGTAAAGCGTGTAAAAAGCAGTTTTTTTAATATGGAAAATTGATTATTGCTATGATGAATATAAATTCTCGCTTTGCGAGACTAATTTTCGGTCTGCGGGCTGTTAAATTTAGTGTCATTTTTGTAGAATCAGGGTGAAATTTAAATCAATTAGGTTAGTTCGAAAGAACAGCCAAAGACTAAGGAGGCATATTTTATGGCTGGAAAATCAATGGGGCAATTTATTCAGGCCCTTCGTAAAGCAAATGGAATGACACAACAAAATGTGGCAGACGGGTTGGGCGTATCTAATAAGGCAGTGAGCAGATGGGAACGTGATGAATGTGCACCGGATATATCTGTTATACCTGCTTTGGCAGAAATGTTAGGAGTAACTTGTGATGAGTTGCTTAAAGGAGAACGTATTATTAATGAAACTCAGGTTGAAAAGAGTGTGCCGAGGGTTGAAAAACAGTTGAAGGTTATAGTTAATCAGACTATTTCAAGGTTTAAGACCCTTATATGGATTTCGATGGCTCTTTCTTTTGTGGGATTAATTGCAATGTTTGGCGTTTCCTATGGGTTTTATAGGAGAGTTGTTGGTTTCGGAATCGAGCTTGTATTGGTTGTTGTGGCAGTTATTATTGCTGTTATAGCTGTTAGCAGGATGAAGGATGCAAGACAGGATAACGAATTGTTTGAAGATTTAAAGCTGGAATTGGATGAGAAGTTAAAGAAAGTAATGGCGAAGTATTCATATATGGCGTTCTTTACAGCATTGGCGGTGGTGGTACTGTCATTTCCGCTTTTGTATTTTCCAACATATGATATGTATGTGGTGCTTACTTTTGAAAGTTATCTGCTTAGCTTTCTTCCTATAGTAGTACTGTTGTTGGCAGTATTGTATTTTGTGACTTACAGAGCGTATACACTCTGGGTTACAGGACAGAGAGAGCAGAATATTAATAAGAAAGCTGTTAGCATTAACAGAATTCAGATTGTGCTAATGACTGTAGCTGGAGTATTGTTTTTAATAGCACCGTATTTTATCGAAAGGGATGGAATATCAAATATAGCTTCTATAATTGCGGTAGTTGCGTTGGTGTTGCTTGCGCTAAGTGTAGGTGTATTTTTCTACGGTGTAATTGCATATAAAAAGGATCGTAATGCGATAATGCTGCCTTGTTTAAGAAATGTGTTTATTGCACCGATAGTGCCTATTCTATCCCGTGTGCATTATCGAGGCTGGTATTCTGAAATGACAATTACAGAAGATATGGAAACCGGTGAGGTTCTTGATATGACAGGATTTCAGGTTGTAGATTCATTGGACTATTATTGGCTTGTGATATTTATAATAGCAGTAATTGCAGTCATTGTTGTGTATGAGATTATGAAACGATTGACTGCACGTAATAAGATGAATAATTAAGAAAAGGCCGTTCTTTATCGGAAGAATCCGTTAAAGAGCGGTCTTTGTGTCTACTTTATCCAAGTATTTGCATAACTGCACAGAATATAACAGGTACAAGTAAACAAGGCAACATATTAAGTGTCTTGATTTTTTTAATTCCCAGTATGGATATTCCCGAGCTTGCGATAAGAAAACCGCCTACAATAGAAAGCTCAGTCATCATATCTGCACCCATAAAGTTTCCAAGAAGGAGTGCAAGGGCGTATATAGAGCCCTGCCATACTAATAGAACAGCAGCACAGGCAGCAATACCAAAGCCATAAGCTGATGCAAGAACACAGGATGTAACTAAATCGAGTGTTGCGTTAGTAAAAAGGTATGTATGATCATTGTGAAGGGCACTGTTAATAGGTCCTAATATAGAAAGTGTACCGATGCAGAAGAGAAGTATTCCTGTTGACATGCCTTCGGCCAGACGACCTTTGCCTGAAAAATGGTCCACAAGGCTGTTAAATCCTTTGTCAATGTCGATTATAGTTCCTATAAGACTACCCAGAGCCAATGCAACGATAAATAAAACCGGATAATTGCTCTTTGGCATATTAGAAACCACAGCATTAATTCCAAGTCCCGTAGCGGCAAGGCCCATAGCTGTAAACAGACAGTCTTTATATTCTTCTTTGATTCCTTTTTTAATGATACTTCCGACAGCACTACCTGTAAGGATGGTAGCCACATTGACAAATGTTCCAATCACAACATTTCCTCCTGGCAAATAACAATATGGTACAAGTATACGCCTGTTACATAAAAAAATCAAGGTTGCCAGAAGAAACTGACAACCTTTAAATTATTGTTTATACTGCTGCTGAATCTCAATGTCTTCCATAGAAGTAGAGATGCAATGTGTTATAGGCTTCCACTCAACCTTCTTAACTAAGGCAACCAAAGAAATTGGTATGTATGTCGCCATAAACAGTGGAAATGTAAATAACGATATAAATTTCTGCTTCTTTGTTGCTATTATTTTAGAGCTTTCGGTAATCATAGTGATTATACCCATCATAAACATAAGCAGATAATAATTAATTAAACCAAATACAATAGATTCCATAGCAAGTGGGAATATGAGTTTAAAGAATTCCATATCGGTAAGTCCTACAAGTAGGAATACTAAATTCAATAACACACAACCAACTGATAGAAGAGTAGCAGGTGCAATTGTCATAAACATATCATAGCACGAAACAAAAAGTTCTCTTCTTTTAAACATCATTCCTATAAGCTCATGTCCGTACTTAAACATAACCTGATAGAAACCCTTTGACCAACGCAAACGCTGATTCCAAGACTGACTAAATGTTTCAGGCTGTTCATCATAGAACATAGCATCAGCGCAGTAGCCGATTTTCTCGCCATCAAGAATATTTACAACAGAAAATTCAATATCTTCAGTAAGCAAATTGAACTTCCAACCGCTATACTTCTGGATTATATGACTGTTAATTAAAAAGCCTGTTCCTGAAACAGCACAACTTGTTTTAAGAATCATACGAGGATTGTTAAGGAACTTAGCTTCTCTGCAGAACCAAAGTGAATATCCTGAAGTTATCCAGTTAGTACCAAAGTTCTTTGAATTACGATAACTTGTAATTACCTTGTAACCCTGATCAAATGTGTTGTTCATCTCGCGAACATAATTTCTGTCAATAATGTTATCTGCGTCAAATATAAAATATCCGTCATAAGCAGTGTAGCTACCATGTTCTTCGCAGATATTGTTGAACGCATAATCTAATGCATAACTTTTGCCCTTGAGTATATCATTAAATCGTTCATAAACAATAGCTCCGTTAGAACGGGCAATCTCAGCAGTGTTATCAGTGCAGTTATCAGCTACCACGATTACATCAATAAGCTCAGAAGGGTAGTTCTGAGCTTTAATACTTTTTATGAGATTACCTATAACAGCGCTCTCATTACGTGCAGCGATTATAAACGCAAAACGATGAAGTTTCTTAGCCTGATACGCAGAAGAAGACTTTTTCTTCTTATCGTTAATAAGTGCAACGATTATGTATACAAACTGATAAAAATACAATACAACCAAAAGGATGTAGAGTATTGTGTTGACAGTCAATACAGCTTTCATTGTTTAAATCCTCTCATATTCAAAAATATATATAAATCTTAATGACTATTATCAATTAAACATCACAGATGATTATAACATTACAAATCAGTAAGTCAATAGAAAATGATGTTTTTATTTATGTTCAATACAGATTAATTGTTTCCATATTGGGTAAAAACGTTTGACAAATTATTTCATTATTATATTATATAAGGTGTACCAGAATTTATTACGAAAGGACATCAGTTATGTACAAAGAAATATCTGAATTAATACTTTACGCAGATTGCACACCTAAAAATATTTTATCAAACTTATCAGACATTTTCAAATGTTTTGAAGAAAAAAATATTGATAAGGCGGATGTGATAAAGAATATATACGCTCAAATTAAGAAAATTCTTGAAGTTGCAACGGATTTTGGATTTGATGAGAATTTATGGCAGAATTATTTAACGTTTATTTTGATTACTAATGAAAACCCTTTCAGTATAACCTGTGAGAAGGTTGGAGCAAGTGTTGGAAGTGTTAACACATTGGCAAAACATGATTTTGAAGTTTTTTATAAGCTGTTTCACTATGATTTCAGTAAGGTTGAGAGAGAGTTGGGAATAGACTGCTTTTCATTGCTTACTGATTATAAGGCTATTGCAAAGAATGAGCTTATGTATAACCATAATGTC
>JAFQIQ010000317.1 GCA_017397445.1 Lachnospira sp. | reverse complement strand
TGGTAACACATGCAGGTTGTTGATACTAATAGGTCGAAAGCTTCATTTACGCGCTTGAACAACAAACGCTTGAAGGAGCAGGAGCGGAAACGCAAAGCAACCAACAAGAAAGAAACGAAGAGATCAATTGAATTTTGCAAGCATTTGTTGCATTAACAGTGTTCCAATGCCATGATTTCTATATTCTCTGAGAAGTGAAATCGCAAATGATGGCGTTTTATTATCGATATGTCCATAATCGTCCATAATGCGAACCCATACTGCACCTATAATTTCTTCGTTGATTTGGGCGACTAAGCATAAATCATCTTTGTTGTGTCCAAAGTCTTTCACATATACCTGTAGTTCTGGCTGCTTGATAATATCTTTTGGTGGTGCAGGAACACCTTCGGGGACAAAAATTGCTTCGTACAAAAACGTGTCCAATATGTTGATTTCATCTTTGCGTAATTCTCTAATTAAATAATTCATACAGCATCTCCTGATTGCTCTTTTTTACATCCGAATATTCCAATCAATAGTAATATTGGAAATATTACGGCCACTAAAATTCCCAGTTTAAGGTTGTTGTTTAATAAACCGGATATAAAGCCAACCACAGAGGGACCGGCTGAGGCACCTAAATCTCCACCAAGAGCTAATAATGCAAACATAGCCGTTCCACCTCTTTGTAGCATAACAGAGGCTTTGCTAAATGTGCCGGGCCACATAATTCCAACAGAAAGTCCGCATAAAGCACAAGCTATAAAGCTGAGCTGAGGTATAGGTAACAGTGCAATACCAAGGTAGGAAGCAATGGCCAGTAAGCAACTGTAAATCATAAAATGATCCAAATTGATTTTTTCGCCATATTTTCCATAAAAGGCTCTTGATGCTCCCATAAAGATTGCAAATGTCATAGGGCCTGCTAAGTCACCAATGGCCTTTGGTATACCTATCTGTGTTTCCATAAATGCAGATGCCCACTGGCTTACGGTTACTTCGCTGGCACCGGCACAGATCATCATAATAACGAGAAACCAGAATATTTTATTATGTAACAGTTCTTTTATGCTCATGCCGGATTCTCCGTCTGCAATCAAAGGAGCAATTGGCACTTTAAGAAAGATAAATGCATTTGAAATTGGTATGACTGACCAAAGCAGAGCCAATGCTTTCCAATTATCGATGCCAAGTGCTTGGAAGAAAACTGTTGAAAGTAGTACGACTCCAACATGTCCCCAGCAATAAAAAGAATGTAACATGCTCATCGCTTTTTCTTTATTGTCAGTAGGGCATGCTTCGACTACTGGACTTACCAAAACTTCTAAAAGCCCACCGCCAATGGCATAAATCATTACTGAAATTAATATTCCAATGAAAGCTGATGGTAAAATGTCAGGCAGTATTGTTAGAAGAATAAATCCAAGTGCCGAAAAAACATGAGCCAACACCATTGAAGTACGGTATCCTAATCTATCAATAAATCCAACGGACAATAAATCGACCAGCAGCTGTATTCCAAAATTGAAAGTTGCGAGTAGTGTGATTTGAGAAAATGGTATTTCGTATATTCTATGAAATGTCAAAAAAAGTAGTGGTACAAAATTATTGACAATTGCCTGGACAATATATCCTACAAAACATGAGGTAATGGTCCTGTTATAATTCTTTTCCATATGTAGTCCTTTTTTATTATGTTAGTTGTGTGTTATTAATTTAGCAATACGATTATATCAAATGTGCATTTCATAGTGAAGTAAAAAATCTGCCTTGTGTGTTATGTTCAAAAAGATTATAATAATTATTATTATCTATGAAATGAGAGGTTTATATGGAAAAGTACAAAAGCGATAATTTTATTTTTTACAAAGCAGAGCAGAAAAATATTCAGGATGGGATGTATCATCGGATTAGAGGGGTGTACGAAGAACAATATCAGTCAGATTATCATGGATTGTTTGTTGGACAGGTGGCAACATTGTTTGGTTCAGAGAATACTACTTCAAACAATGAGGATTTAATATCATGCGCAGTAGCTGCTGAAAGCACAGATGGAGATATAATATATCTGGAAGTTTATTATGGTCCTTCAGGACCGGCTATAGGTGGACAGGATGGCGAGATATATAGTAAAGCAGCAGAAGAGCTCGAAATGATTATCAGAAACACAGTACCTATGGACTTTGAGACAACAAGTGCTTATGGTGATTTGGGGGTATCAATAAAGATGGGTACAAGGAATGGCGTAGGATTTTATGAGACTGTTATGGATGAGAATTTGTTCGCTATGTTAGAGAAGATGTATTGTAATAACGAAGGTGAGTAGAGATGATTGCTTCAATAATTATGATAGTTTTAGGTTTGCTGGGACTGTTTTTATTTGGAATGCCAATTGGAATTATAGGTATGAACATGGGCAATGCAACTGGAATTGTAATTGCCGTGATTCTATTGTTTTGCGGTATGTTTCGTAAATTTGTTGGCAAGATTCTTGCAGTACTTTGGGATAGTAAGGCTGGTAAGATATGTCTGAGCTTTGCCGGCGTAGTTGTAGCAGTTATAGTGGTGTTGGTGGTTGTTGAAACATTTTTAATAGTGAGGTCTGCACTTGATAGGCCGAAAAGTCAAGATGTAACTATGGTGGTGCTGGGGTGTAAGGTAAATGGTACGAATCCTAGTCTTACATTAAAGTCAAGGCTTGATGCGGCTTATGAATATCTTAGCGAAAATGAGTCTGTTTCATGTATTGTGTCGGGAGGTCAGGGTCCGGATGAGGGTATCTCAGAGGCTGAATGTATGTATAACTATCTTGTTGAAAAGGGGATTGACAAAGATAGGCTTTATATGGAGGATAAGTCAACAAGTACAAGGGAGAATCTGGAATTTTCAAAGGCTGTAATTGACAAAGAGGGGTTAAGCGAAGAGATAGTTATTGTTACTAACGAGTTTCATCTTTACAGAGCCGGGAAAGTGGCTGACAGCCTAGGGCTAAGTCATAAGTCAGTACCGGCTGAAACGGTGTGGTATCTTTTTCCAACATATTATGTAAGAGAGTTGTGGGGGATATTGTATCAGTGGGTATTTTAGAGATGTTTATAGTAGATGGCGGGTGATTGCATAATAGGTTGCAGTCACCCTTTAGTACATTTTTCTAAACATTTACATCATACAGAAAAAGTGTTAAAATATAAATAATTATTGCAGTTAGTGTGGCATAGGAGGTTTATATAGATGATGAATTTGGAGCTTGGCAGACCGAGAACAAGAGAGAGAAGACTTGACAGAGAGGTAAGAACTTATGATTTCCTCGATGAGCTTGGAATCGAGTATTACAGAGTGGACCATGAGCCTGCTGCCACCATGGAAGTATGCAAGGAGATAGATGAGGTGCTCGGAGCAACTATATGCAAGAATTTGTTTTTATGTAACAGGCAGAAGACAGCATTTTACTTGCTTATGATGCCGGGAGATAAGGTTTTTAAGACGAAAGAATTATCCAAGCAGATTAATAGTGCGAGACTTTCTTTTGCGGTTGCAGAGGATATGGAAAAGTATCTGGATATATTACCGGGAGCAGCAAGTGTTATGGGGCTTGTTAATGATAAAGAGTGTGCAGTAAAGCTTTTGGTGGATGAGGATGTTCTTAAGGGAGATTATATAGGATGCCACCCTTGCGTGAATACTTCAAGTATTAAGATAAAGACTGAAGATGTTTTTGAAAAGATTGTACCGGCAACAGGACATGATATTACGACGGTAAAGCTTGTTGGTGAGGATTAAGAAACATTTTGCGTAAATTGCGTATAATATAAATAGTGTGAAAATAAGGAGATGAGGGAATGGAAGTTTTAAGCGGAATTATGCTTCCTTTTATTGGAACAGTGCTTGGTTCAGCCTGTGTGTTCTTTATGAAAGGAAAGATGCAGGAAAGGTTGCAGAAGGGATTGGCAGGATTCGCTGCGGGAGTAATGATTGCTGCGTCAATTTGGAGTCTGCTCATACCGGCTATGGAGCAGGCAGAGGATATGGGGAAATTTGCATGGGTACCGGCAGTTGTAGGTTTTTGGCTGGGAATTCTGTTGCTCTTACTGTTGGATAAATTGGTGCCCCATCTTCATGTTAATAGTCAGGAGGCAGAAGGACCTAAGTCCAATCTAAAAAAAACAACAATGCTTGTCCTGGCGGTTGCATTGCATAATCTTCCAGAAGGAATGGCAGTTGGTGTGGTTTTGGCAGGATTTTTATCAGGCAGTGAGAACATAACTCTTATGGGAGCGTTGGCGCTGGCTATAGGTATTGCTATACAGAATTTTCCAGAGGGGGCAATTATATCTATGCCGCTTAGGGCAGCAGGAGCCGGTAAGGGAAAAGCATTTTTATATGGTGTGCTATCAGGAGTGGTAGAGCCTATAGGTGCAATTCTTACTATTCTGGCAGCATCAGTTGCAGTTCCGGTATTACCGTATATGCTTAGTTTTTCGGCTGGAGCAATGATGTACGTGGTTGTTGAAGAATTGATTCCTGAAACTGCTGAAGGAAAGCATAGCAATATAGGAACTGTATGTTTTGCGATAGGATTTACAATTATGATGACACTTGATGTAGCATTAGGATAAATGTTTAGTTATATGATGTGTTCGCAGGAACGTCTTATAACTAAAAATGGGAGGAAGAATTATGCTTAATGAAATACTTGAGTATGAGAAGAGACTTTTAGAGGATAGGGAGCAACTTAGAAAACTTGTTGAAAATAGTAAAGAGAATTCCGCTATTGAGCAGGATAAATTAAATTTCTTTAAAGCAGAGCTTGCTTATATGAATAAGCAATTAGAAATGCTTAGCAGGTCGCAGGTTCAGCCAACTGCCAATATTGTACAGCAGCCTGTGCAGATAATGCAGCAGCCAATACAGCAGCCTGTGCAGCATATGGTGCCGCCATATCAGCAGCCAATGTATCAGAAGGTGCCACAGATGAGTCCTGTTCAACCGGTTTATCAGAATAGATCAGAAGATTTTGAGAAGAAATTTGGTAAGACATTTATGGGTATTGTGGCTTCAGTGCTTATATTCATAAGTATCATACTTTTTGCTACACTGTTGATACCATCTCTTAATAACACTATTAAGATGGTTGTTACTTATGTGGTTAGTTTTGCTATCTGTGGTTTTGGATGGTTTAAGCTTCACAGAAACCGTCAGGATAAATTCTACATAGCATTGACGGGATGTGGTATTGGAGCGTTGTACATATCGTTGTTGCTTAGCAATATGTATTTTAAAGTGATTGGGGATATAGCACTTTATGCACTTATTGTCGTCTGGGCAGTGGGCGTTTGCCTGCTGTCACGGTATAATAATATAGTGTTCCAGATAATAGGCTGGATCGGGGTGGTTATATCTATGATATTTGGTGTGGCACTTTGCGGTTCTACAGATGATATATCTAAGTTTACAGTGCTCATTATATTCTATCTTGTAACGTCAACGGTTCTTTATGCAACACATTTTAGAAAAAATTTTAATGACAATATATGTGCTCATGTAGCCAATGTAATAAGTCTGTTCGTAATTCTTATTGGTTCTATGGATATTGCACCGGATGGTCATTTTACATTTATAATAATTATTGCATATATCGTTGCACATATTGTTGTATGTTTCCTGTGCACATGGAAGGAGCAGGAATTAGGGCAGGGCCTGGTTGTAGATGCGTATGGCTTGATAGCTGTAATTAATGTAGGCGGTCTTGTGGATAATGGGGATATATGGGCGATTGTTGCCTATATGATGATGGTGGCGCTTATAGTTGCATCAGAGTTCAGATATAATGGCAAAGACAGTAGTCGGGTTGCTGTTCAGATATTTGGAACGGTAGTTTCGTGTATATCAGTCTTTTCAACTTATGAACTGTCACGTTACGGAATAGTGCCAATGCTTATATTGCCTTTGATTATTTTGGGATATGCAAGAAGGAACAAAGTCTGTAAGATTATGGGGTTATGTATTACATACATATATGTAACTGATATTGGAATCAGTTATGCCATAGAGCATTTTATTCTGGGTCTTGTGGTTATGGCAGTATTATATACACTTGTATTCTTATGCAGGAATCAGTACAATAAAGTATATAAAAGTTTTGTTCATGTAGCCGGTGTATTGCTGTTTGCTTTTGTTGGCTCGGGAGTGTTGGAGAACTTTATTGCGGATGATCAGACTATAGCTGCTATCATATTTTTAGCGGTGGCATTGTTTAATGTCGGCATTATGAAAAGTCCTTGGGCGAAGAATCCTATCACGGGAGAGGAAGAAAAGGATGATGTGTTCAACGTTATTAACATCATTATGATGCTTGTAGGACTTAATTGTATGCATTCATACCTGCCTATTGTCTTAAAGATAATGGTTATTATGGCGACTTTGGGGATATTTATGGTTAATTCCAAGAAGCTTCTTGATAAATATCCGAATGGATTCGGTGGGGCCTATGTAGGAATTAAGTTTACCATATATATGCTGGTATTGCTTTCAAGTTTTGATGCTACGGATTATGTGGTGAGTATTTCATGCTTTTTGTTTGCAGTTGCATCCATTGCATTTGGATTTATATTCAAATATAAAGCTTTGCGTGTATATGGTCTTGTCCTTTCTATGATTAGCGTGTTTAAATTAATTGTGATGGATATAGAATATGCGGATACAATAGGATATGCGGTGAGTTTCTTTGTGGCGGGTGTGCTTTGTTTTGCAATAAGCCTGATTTATAATTATGTCGATAAGAAGTTAAAAGCAACAGAGGTACCACCACAGGTCAATACATCACCTTGGAACAATATGATGAGGTGACATATGAGAAGACGTATATTACAAATTATGGCAATCATTATGTGTGTGGTTATCGTGAGCGGTTGTGGAGATTCAACCGGTGGCAATACAGGAAAAAACGATAACAGTAACAGGGATGAGACACAGTCTGCATATGATTTAGAGGATATGTCAGCTGTAGTGGAATCAACGGGGTATGAAACCGTTCCGGATGCACAAGAATCAACAGCTGTGCAGGATGAAACGGACTCAAAGAATCCTAAGTATATGACAACTATGCAGGTTACAAAGGATATGGGAATTGGTATTAATCTTGGCAATACATTTGAGGCATGTGGCAGCTGGATTACAGGGAATACGGTAACGGCATATGAAACTGCATGGGGAAGTCCTGTTATTACTAAGGATATTATTGCAGGATATGCAAGAGAAGGGTTTAAAACCTTGCGTATACCGGTGGCATGGTCTAATATGATGGGGGCAGATTATACTATAAGTCCGGCGCTTATTGCACGTGTGAAAGAGGTTGTGGGATGGGCTATAGAATGTGATATGTATGTCATTCTCAATATTCATTGGGATGGAGGCTGGTGGGCTGATTTTCCGGTGAATAAGGCTAATTGTATGGCAAAATATAAGGCTGTATGGAATCAGTTAACAAAGGAATTTGGCGGTTACGATCACAGACTTATATTTGAATCCTTGAATGAAGAAGGTTGCTGGGACAGTGTATGGAACCGTTATGCAAATACTACGGCAGGAAAGGCGGAAGCCTATGGTTTGCTTAATGAAATTAATCAAGTGTTTGTGGATTTGGTGAGAAGTTCAGGGAATAATAATTCTGACAGACATCTTTTGATAGCGGGATATGCTACGGATGTAATCCTGACTTGTGATGAAGCATTTGTTATGCCTAAAGACAGTGCAAACCGTTGTGCTGTGTCCGTGCATTATTACACGCCGGCCAATTATTGCGTGCTCACGGAGAATTCCAGCTGGGCACAGGTAAAGACTACATGGGGTAATGACGAAGATAAAGCAGAGCTTGTAAATAATATGAATCTTTTGAAAGTGCGTTTTATTGATAAAGGAATACCGGTGATTATGGGTGAGTTCGGTGTTGTTATGGATAATAAGAGTAAAGAAAATGCTACATTATTTTTGACAGCAGTGGCGAAGGAAGCTATATCACGGGACATATGTCCGGTCCTTTGGGATATTACGTGTGATTATTCATTTTACAACAGAAAAACCTGTGCAATGTCAGAGTATGCTACACTTAAAGAGAATTTGAACAATTTGATTAAATAAGGCAGGGTGAGTTATGGCTAATATTAGGGATTATATAGCTTGGAGGGGGGATTTAACCTTTAAACAGGCTCCGTTTTGTGATGTGGATAATTTAATTATTTCTGAATTAGCTTACGTGGATTTGAAAGGAATCGTACCTTCAGCTGCCAGCGGTGAAAATATTTCTTTAAAAGATGCTGCCCGGTTGTTTTTTGAAATTCATACTATGAAGGAGTTGGAGGAGAGTTTGTCTTTCGTTAAAGAAGCTCCCTTTATGTTTAAGGAAATGGCTGAATGCAACCGCTTTGCAGAGGTGCAGTTGTGTAATTATGTGGATGTAACTGATGAAAAGACGCAGATGCAGTTTGCAGCATTTCATGTTAAACTGGGTGATGGCACGGTGTATGTGGTTTACAGGGGGACGGACGATTCGCTTATCGGTTGGAAAGAAGACTTTAATATGAGTTTTATAAGTCCGGTTCCGTCACAATTGGCAGCAGTAGAATTCCTTAATAATACCGTGCGTGTCGGCAGTGGTAAGATACGTGTCGGAGGTCACTCTAAGGGAGGCAATCTGGCTATATACGCCAGTGTGCATTGTAGTGCCCGAGTTAAGAAAAAAATTATTGAAGTTTATAATAATGATGGACCTGGCTTTGATAAAAGTATTATAATAAGTGAGGCATATCAGAATATGCTTCCGAGAATAAAAACGATTGTTCCGTATCATTCTGTTGTTGGTATGCTTCTGGAACATGAGGAAGATTATATGGTTGTTGCAAGTTCGCAGAAAGGTTTTATGCAACATGACCCCATGTCGTGGGAAGTTATAGGATGCGCTTTTGTTGCGGCCGATTCTGTAAGCAGGGCCAGTAAAGTGTTGAGTGATGTGGTAAGTAACTGGATTGCCGGTTTGGATAAAAAGAAAAGAGAAGAGTTTGTGGAAGCCTTGTTTGCTATAATTAATGCAAGTGGTGCAAAAACGCTTACGGATTTGCGGATGGATATTCTTAATTCAGCAGGGGCTGCATTAAAATTATATGCTACTATGGATAAGGAAAGCCGCAAAATGATTGCAAATGTATTGCAGATGTTTACAGGCGAGTTTGATAAGGTGCTCAAGTTAAATCAAACAGGTGACTGAGTTGTTATAGAATAGAATTGGTGTACGATTAGAAAGGATGGTGTGATATGATTAATATATATAGAACCGATGAAAGTATATTGAATAGACTGAATGACTATACAGATGGCGTATGGGTTCAGCTGATAGACCCGGATTCGAAGGAGCTTACACAGGTGGCGGAGCGTTATGGTATCGAAGTGGATGATCTTGCAACAGCAATGGATGAAGAAGAAACTGCGCGTATTTCCCTGGAAGATGGCTATACACTTATTCTTGTGGATATTCCTGCATCTGAGGTTAGACATGAAAAGAAGATGTACACCACAATTCCGTTAGGTATTGTGTTAAAACAGAATGCCATTATTACAGTGTGTAGAGAAGAAACCCCGATACTTGAGTATTTTAAAAAGGGCAGAATTAAAGAATTCAGTACCAAGAAGAAAATGCGTTTTATATATCAGGTGCTTTTCAGAGCGGCTAATTTCTATCAGGGATGTCTTCGTTCAATTGACCGAAAGAGAACGGAGATAGAGGAAAGAATTGGAAAGAATACGAAAGATGTGGATTTGGTTGAACTTCATGAGTTGGAATCAACGCTGGTATACTTTGCAACATCTTTACGTTCTAACAGTGTGGTGCTTGAAAGATTGAGAAGATATAAGAGAATAGAGCAGTATCCGGAAGATGTAGAGTTGCTTGAGGATTGTATGGTAGAGTTCTCACAGGCTATCGAGATGACCGGAATATACAGGGATATTATAGATGGTACAAGAGAGTTGTTGACATCTGTTATTAATAACAGACTTAACAATGTTATGAAATATCTTACATCCATAACATTGGTAATGGCTATCCCTACAATTATTTCAGGTATATATGGTATGAATGTTAATGGCGAGGGTATGCCATTTGCAGATTCACCATACGGATTTGCTATAGTATGTGCGTTAATTGTTGTTATATGTATTATAACTATGATA
>JAFQIQ010000034.1 GCA_017397445.1 Lachnospira sp. | reverse complement strand
TACACTGAATGTTGTACTCACCGTACTCAGATGCAATGTTCTTTGTTAACATCTTAAGACCACCCTTAGCTGCTGCGTAAGCGGAAACTGTCTCACGACCGAACTCAGACATCATAGAACAGATGTTGATGATCTTACCATGACCTCTTTCCATCATAGAAGGGATAACTGCCTTAGATACGATGAATGGTCCGTTAAGGTCGATATCGATAACCTGTCTGAACTCAGATGCCTTCATCTCATGCATAGGAATTCTCTTGATGATACCAGCGTTGTTAACAAGGATATCAACTGGAGCTACATCCTTAGCAATCTGAGCTACCATAGCGTCAACCTGCTCCTCGTTAGTTACGTCACAAACATAACCATGAGCCTCAATACCCTTCTCCTTATATGCTGCAATACCCTTATCTACTAATTCCTGATTAATATCGTTGAAAACGATTGTAGCACCAGCCTCTGCCATGCCTGAAGCAATAGCAAAACCGATACCGTAAGATGCACCAGTAACTAAAGCAACTTTGCCTTCAAGTGAAAAATTTACTGACATTTTAAACTCTCCTTTTCTTTGTTAAAAAATATATAAATGAAATCCTCTCGGATGTCATTCCGTTAGATATGTGCAATACTGTTTGCACTGCTCATTCGAACTTATAATTACATCAAGTCCTTCATATCAACATGATCCATGTCGTCGAAATCCTGATTCTCGCCAACCATACCCCAGATAAATGAGTAAGCATGTGTAGCTGAAGCTGAATGAATTGACCAGCTTGGTGAAATAACAGCTTCTTCGTTTCTCATAACGATATGACGTGTCTCTGTTGGCTCACCCATATAGTGGAATACAACATCATTCTCAGGTACCTCAAAGTAAAGATAAACCTCCATACGTCTGTCATGTGTATGACATGGCATAGTATTCCATACGCTACCAGGCTCAAGGCTTGTAATACCCATCTCAAGCTGGCATGTCTCAACCTGTCCAGGAAGGATATACTTGTTAATTACTCTGTGGTTTGCGTTCTCAAGGCAACCGAGTTCCTTCTTGTTCTCAGGTAAAATATCCTTATCAGGATCAATAAACACTGTAGGATATGTCATATGTGCAGGTGCACTGTTAAAGTAGAACTTCGCAGGATTAGAAGGATCTTCACTAGAGAATGTAATCTCCTTAGAACCCATACCTATGTACATACCATCTCTGTACTTGAAGTTATACTCCTTACCATCTACAGTAACCTTACCCTTGCCACCGATATTGATAATACCCATCTCACGTCTCTCAAGGAAATACTGAGCTCTAAGCTCTGCACCTGCCTCAAGTGTAAGTGTCTTATTAGCCGGTGTCGCTGCACCAACGATAATTCTGTCAATCTGGCTGTATACCATCTTAATCTCATCAGCTACAAAGAAATCCTGAATAAGGAAATCATGTCTTAATCTTGCTGTGTCATAATGCTTAACGTCTGCCTGATTGGCTCCTGGTCTTACTTCCATCTCTATTCTCCTTTACAAGATAAATTTCATTACTCATATGTTATCACAAAATCCAAAATAATACAACCCAAATGTAACGCAATTAGAATTTACAAATCATACAGTTTACGATATTATAAAACATATAAATGCCTTGTTTTCAAGGTTTTAGCCTTTATCAAAACATTTTGGAGAAAATTTATGCACTATAAAATAAACATTACTTACGACGGTCTTGCCTACAAAGGCTGGCAGAAACTGCCGGATAATCCTAAAACTATACAGGAAACCATTGAAAATGCCTTGACAACTATGACCGGTGAAACAATACACATCTCGGGTAGCGGCCGCACCGACGCCGGTGTATCCGCAGTCGGTCAGGTGGCAGACTTTTTCTGTGATACCGCATTGGACACTTCCAGTCTGGAATCAATCAATTCACTACTGCCTTCCGATATAACAATTACTGATATTTGCGAGGTTCCCGCAGATTTTCACGCAAGAAAAAGCGCAATTTCAAAGACTTATGCCTACTGCATTGCCCTCGATGACAAACCGGATGTATTCTCAGCTAAGCATCTGTACACACCGCATCATGGTAAACTTGACATTGCTTCTATGAAAAAATGTGTCGATTACCTGACTGGTACTCACGATTTTTCTGCATTTACTACTGACAAAAGAAAAGACAAGTCTCACATCAGGACAGTCACTGATATTAATCTTAGTATCATAAAATGCATCAGTGGCAAGGAAGTCTTAGTCATTAAGGTAAGCGGCAACGGATTTCTTTACAACATGGTTCGAATCATCGCCGGAACACTAGTATTTGCCGGGGTTGGAAAACTTAATCCGGATGATATACCTGCTATTATTGCTTCTAAGAAGCGAATAAACGCCGGTCCTACATTGCCTTCCAATGCACTGTTTTTATGCAAAGTTGAATATAATTTATAATAAAACAATGCTGATGAACCACCGCACATTTTCGTATGCTCGTTCATCAGCATTTCATTTTAAATATTTTACCTGTCTACTTGACAGATGCATATCGCACATCGAACACTACTTCACCACACCTTTTATTAACGGCTTAACTTCCGGTTTCTCATCACTAAATTCATAAGCTGCAATTACTCGTTTTCTTGCATCCTCTGATTTCTTTACATCATTAGAATACATAGTCGCAAGACTTTCTCCTACTTCCACATAATCCCCAACTTTCTTGTTTATAACAATTCCTACAGACAAATCTATCACACTCTCTTTAGTTTCCCGTCCTCCGCCAAGAACCATAGCCGCAAGACCAATCGCATCTGACTGAATATGTGTTACATATCCCGAAACCGGTGCTGTAATTTCTTCAACATATTTGCATTCCAGCGTTGATGACATATCCTCCACCATAGAAACATCCCCACCTTGAGCCGCAACGAATTCTTTGAACTTATCTAACGCTGCACCGCTTTCAATTACACCACGCAGCATAGTTTCCGCTTCCGCCTCATCCTTAGCCGTGCCTGTAGCTATAAGAATATAAGTGCCAAGCACTATACAAAGTTCTTCCAAGTCTTTAGGTCCTTTGCCTTTAAGGGTGTCAACCGCTTCAATAACCTCTAATATATTGCCTACCGCAAATCCCAGTGGCTGATCCATCTCAGAAACTACACCAATAGTGTTGCGTCCGGCACCATTGCCTATATCAACCATAGTTTTTGCCAGCTCAAATGCATCTTCTTCCGTCTTCATAAATGCGCCACTTCCCGTCTTTACATCAAGAACGATGGCGTCTGCACCTGCCGCAAGCTTCTTACTCATAATACTGCTTGCGATAAGTGGGATATTGTCAACAGTTGCAGTAACATCACGCAACGCGTACAATTTCTTGTCAGCCGGAGCAAGATTACCCGTCTGACCTGTAATTGCAAGGCCGATATTGTTTACATTATCAATAAACCGGTCCGTGGAAATCTCCGTAGAAAATCCCGGAAAGCTTTCCAACTTATCAATGGTTCCTCCGGTATGTCCCAGACCTCTTCCACTCATCTTTGCCATCTTAACGCCTAATGCCGCAACCATAGGTCCCAACACTAACGAGGTTTTATCTCCAACTCCTCCTGTACTGTGCTTATCAGCCTTTATACCGTTAATTGCAGACAAATCTAATGTGTTACCACTTTCAGCCATAGCCATGGTAAGATTAAGAATCTCTTCCTTGTTCATACCATTAAAATATATTGCCATAAGAAGTGCAGATACCTGATAGTCAGGAATATCTTCACCCGTGTAACCTCTTACAAAAAAGTCTATTTCTTCCTTAGAAAGAATACCACCATCGCGTTTCTTCATAATAATATCGTACATCCTCATAATATACTCCATTCTGTGGCATCAAAAAACCACCGACACATTATTTCATAATATCTGAAACTTTGCTTGTTCCTATAGCAGTCTTTGGAAGCCCCAAAAGCTCCGCAATAGTCTGGGCTATATCTGCATAAGTTTTCCCTGTTCCCAGATTAACACCTTCTTTAATATGCTTTCCATAAATCAGCAAAGGTACATATTCTCTTGAATGGTCAGTACTTGGTGTCGTTGGATCACAACCATGATCTGCAGTAATTATCAGGCAGTCATCATCACGAAGTGCATCCATAATCTCCGGAAGTCTTTCATCAAACTCTGCAAGTCCTTTCGCATACCCCTCATAATTATTGCGATGTCCCCACACTGAGTCAAATTCCACAAGATTCGTAAAGATTATTCCCTTATTATCCTTCTTCATATAGTCAATAGTCACATCTATACCATCCTGATTATCCTTGGTATGAACTGCCTCCGTAATGCCAACACCTGCAAATATATCTTCGATCTTTCCAACACCAATTACATCAAGTCCAGCATCCACACATCTGTTTAATATGTTATCAGTTGTCGGTTTAAGTGAGAAATCACGTCTGTTGGAAGTTCTTACAAAATCTCCTTTTTGCCCTACGAATGGCCTTGCAATAACCCTTGCTACAGCATGTTCACCATTAAGCATTTCTCTTGCCGTTTCACACAATTCATAAAGCTTTTCCACCGGTATAATATCCTCATGTGCCGCTATCTGAAATACAGAATCTGCCGATGTGTAAACAATAGGCTTCCCCGTCCGTATATGTTCTTCCCCAAGTTCAGCAATAATCTGTGTTCCGGACGCCGGACAGTTCGCAAGCACTCCCGGCACCCCCGTCTTATCAATAAATGTATCTATTACATCTTTCGGAAACCCATCCGGATAAACAGGAAATGGCTTTGGTGTATGAATGCCAGCCATCTCCCAATGCCCTATTGTAGTATCTTTTCCATCAGAAATCTCTGCAAGTCTGCCATAGCAACCTATGGGCTCATCACACTTGTCAACATCTGTAACTCCATCAATATTACCAAGACCCAACTTAACCATATTAGGCACATTAAGACCGCCTACAGCTTTTGCAGTGTTACAAAGAGTGTTACTTCCCACATCGCCAAATCTATCCGCATCAGGAAGCTCACCTATTCCCACACTATCCAATACAATCCATACAATTCTGTTAATACTCATATAAACCACCCCTGTTTCGCTCAAATTAACTAATATTATTTTACTACATTTTAGAAAAAAATGCAAAAAAATATGATTACGGAATTATTTACATTTTCTGCACTTTGTATTATAATTCTTGCATTATAAGATATTAACGATTGGAGTATCATTATGAGTTTTAATTTTGTAAGACAATTGCCTTCACCTACTGAAATCAAGGAACAATTCCCTGTTCCTGCTGATATCGCTGCATTGAAGGCTGAAAGAGATAAAGAAATTGCTGATGTTATCACAGGTAAGTCTGATAAATTTATCGCTATTATCGGACCATGCTCTGCTGATAACGAAGACGCTGTACTTGACTATACTCTTCGTTTGAAGAAGGTTCAGGAAAAGATTAAGGATAAGGTTATTGTTATCCCTAGAGTTTACACTAATAAGCCTAGAACTACAGGTACCGGTTACAAAGGTATGCTCCATCAGCCGGACCCTGAGAAGAAGCCTGATTTGCTTGCAGGACTTATCGCCATCAGAAAGATGCACATCCGCGTTATGCAGGAGGCAGAGCTTATGCCTGCTGATGAGATGCTCTACCCAGAGAATTACTGGTTCTTATCAGATGTTTTGTCATACGTTGCAGTAGGTGCCCGTTCTGTTGAAGACCAGCAGCACAGACTTACTGTAAGCGGTATGGACGTGCCAGCCGGTATGAAGAACCCTACAAGTGGTGATTTCTCCGTTATGCTTAACTCAGTTGTTGCAGCTCAGGCAAAACAGTCATTTATCTATAGAAACTGGGAAGTTGAGACACCTGGTAATCCACTTGCACACACTATCCTTCGCGGTGCAGTTAATAAGCATGGCCAGAACCTCCCTAACTACCACTACGAAGACTTAATCAGACTCTTCAATATGTACAAGACTCGTGAGCTTGCCAATCCGGCTTGCATCGTTGATGTTAACCACTCTAATTCAAGCAAGCTTCATCAGGAGCAGATTCGTATCACCAAAGAGATTCTTCACAGTTGCAAGCACTCTGCTGACCTTAAGACTCTTGTTAAGGGTGTTATGATTGAAAGTTATATCGAGCCTGGTTGCCAGAAGGTTGGTGAAGGAATTTACGGAAAGTCAATTACTGACCCTTGCCTTGGTTGGGATGATTCAGAGAGATTGCTTTACGATATTGCGGAATATTTGTAAGATTATACTTAAAAATGCTATGTGAACCGATTGGCCACATAGCATTTTTATTTTATAGTATATATCTTTTCCTTGGGTAACTCATCAGTTATATCTTCTCCTAAAACCACATCCACGAATACACCCATCTCATAACCATAGGGTTTACATAAGCCTCCACATATGTTCCTGCAAAAACCAAACTTATTATAAAAAGCACCATAAATATATACTTCTTTACATCATTTACGCCATTTCTGCGTTCTTCCGTACCGATTGTATACACCACTTTGAAAGCAAGTATATATAATATATACTGTGGAAGCACTGAAAGTAAATATATCCACATTCCGGCGGTTCCGTGATTCATTACGGCAAAGCTAATCATAGCACCTGTAACAATACCAAAATAGGTTATGTATGCATTTACCGCACCTTTTCTCAGATTGGTAAAGCACATTATAAGTACCGCCGCAAAATCTCTGAACCGTGTACCAAAAACATACTGCCACAGAGAAAAACTGTTAACTTCAACTTCTTCATATGCCGCAAGAAATTCATAGCCAAATATAGTAGGCTTCACAGACAGATATTTGACGGTTATATTAGCATAGGCAGTACCTATCAGAAGGCCTGCCATAATTATTATTGCTACTTTATACTGTTTTATGAAATTAGATATTCCCGTTACATTCATAAATCCTCATAAGCTTAAACAAGCTCTAAAATAATTACTTGTTTACATCTTATGTACGAACTTGTTTATATATGCCATAATCGCCGCAACCGTTTTGGAATCCTGTATCTTTCCTGCATAAATCATATCCGCAATCTCCTGCGGTGTGTAGGCTTCAACATCAATATATTCATCCTCATCCAAATGCTGCTGCGTCTTTGTAAGATTTCTTGCAAGATAAACATCCACCACTTCATTGCAAAATGCTACTGCTGTCACTACTGATACAAGCTTTGTGAGGTTACCTGAAAAATAGCCCGTTTCTTCCTCCAACTCTCTTGCAGCAGCATCTATAGTAGGCTCGTTTGGCTCAAGACCACCAGCCGGAATCTCAAGCGTCTCTCTGTCTAGAGCATTACGATACTGTCTTACCAAAAGAATTCTTCCATCATCAAGCACAGGAACTACAGCCGCCGCTCCCTTGTGATCAAGAAAATCCCACTGTGCCTCGTGACCGTCTGGTGTTCTTATAGTATCTGCATACATATGTAACAATGTACCTTTGTACTTTAACTCTCTTTTAATTCTTTTAATATGTTCCATTACAATCACTCCATCAGATTATTTGTTAATATTGTTGCAGGCATCATAGCAGGCATCTGTTGCCTTCATAATAGCATTACGCATACCGTACTCTTCAAGTGCCGCAACACCTCTTATTGTAGTTCCTCCAGGTGAGCAAACATTATCTTTTAACTTTCCAGGATGCTCTCCTGTCTCAAGAACCATCTTAGCAGAACCCATAACAGTCTGAGCAACCAGCTTATATGCGTCCTGTCTTGGAATACCGTACTTTACAACACTGTCCGCCAATGCTTCAATAAACATATAAACATATGCCGGGGAACTTCCGCTCGCACACACAACAGCACTCATAAGCTTCTCAGGAACTTCTACCATCTTACTGAATGAGTTAAAGAACTTCTCTATAACATCTCTTTCTTCAAATGTAAAATCAGCCTTTTCGTAGCTGACACCTGTTGTGCCTGCGCCCACCAAGGCAGGTGTATTAGGCATAGCACGAACTACACGTACCTTTCTTTCAAATTTACTCTTAACTTCATCAATAGTAATTCCCGGTGCAATAGAAATAATAACACTTTCCTCTGTCACTACATTTTGAATATTGTTGATTACTGTATCATATACATTAGGCTTCACCGCAAGTACTACATACTTTGCATTAGCCGCACACTCTGCATTACTTTCAGCAAATCTTACGCCTGTCTCATCACTCACACGTTGTCTTACATCCTTTTCAATACACGAAAATATAATCTGCTCCGGTGAGTATGCTGAAAGCACTCCTTTTAACATCGCGTATCCCATATTACCCATTCCAATAAATCCAATTGTTGCCATAATATTCTTCCTCCTTATGATAAAAGGGGCTTTGTCACAACATTTGCAATAAAGCCCCTTTAATTAATTATATTTTACTTGTTTTCTAAGATTTTTTCAACACTTACTAACTTAACACAAAGTGCAAATAAATCAGCCGCCAACGCCATCTCTTCCGGAGTTGGGAAAGAAGGAGCAATTCTGATATTGCTATCCTTAGGGTCCTTGCCGTAAGGGAATGCTGCTCCGGCACCTGTAAGTGTAACTCCAGCTTCCTTGCACTTAGCAACAATTGCCTTCGCACAACCTTCCATTGACTCAAATGATATGAAATATCCACCGTTTGGCTTTGTCCATGAGCCGATACCCAAACCGCCAAGCTCCTTTTCAAGAACTTCAAGTGTTGCCTCAAACTTAGGACGCATAGCATCTGCATGCTTCTTCATATGAGCCTTAAGACCATTAATATCCTTAAAATATCTTACATGACGAAGCTGGTTAATCTTATCATGACCGATTGTCTGAACTGTGAGCTGCTTCTTTACATCTGCAATATTAGCAACTGATGTAGCCATAGCCGCGATTCCTGAGCCTGGGAAACTTACCTTTGAAGTTGAAGCAAACTCAAATACCATATCCGGATTGCCAGCTTTTTCGCACTCAGAAATAATATCAAGCACTTCGTCCTTCTTGTCATCATACAAATCATGAATTATATATGCATTATCCCAGAAAAGTCTGAAATCTTCTGCCGCAGGCTTAAGTGCTGCCATACGCTTTACTGTCTCGTCAGAATATGTGTAACCCTGTGGGTTAGAATACTTTGGAACGCACCAGATACCCTTAACAGCAGCATCATTATTAACATACTGCTCTACCATGTCCATATCCGGACCATTCTCAGTCATAGGAATTGTAATCATCTCAAAACCGAAACGCTCTGTTATGGCAAAATGTCTGTCATAACCCGGAGCCGGACACAAGAACTTAATCTTATCAAGCTTGCACCATGGTGTACTGCCAAGTAATCCATGTGTATAGGCTCTTGAAATCTGGTCATACATAATATTAAGACTCGCATTACCATAAACTATTATATGTTCAGGAGTTGTATTCATCATATCTGCCATAAGCTTCTTAGCCTCATCGATACCATCCAACACGCCATAATTACGGCAATCTGTACCGTTCTCTGACTTCAAATCTGATGAACTGTTTATACAATCAAGCATATCCAAAGATACATTAAGCTGTGAAGCAGATGGCTTACCTCTTGACATATCAAGCTTTAAGCCCTTAGCCTTAGCCTCTGTGTATCTTGCATCAAGCTCACTCTTTAATGTTAATAATTCTTCCTTACTCATTTCGATGTACTGCATAAATATCCTCCTAATTCTCATCGCACATAAACACATTTATTCTACACTGAACGCAAATAAAAAGCAAGGTTTTTTTAATTATTTAAAGAAATTAACTTCAATTTATTAAAAATCGCAAGTTATAGTTTCTTAACTTTATTTTGTTAAGCCTTGTTAATACAATTTACTAAGGAAGCTTTTACTTTATTAAGAAATGCAGTATTCTATAAAATAAAAAAATCCCCAAAGCTACCTATCTGTAACTTTGGGGACTGCTTTAAAACTGAACTATAGTTTTACTTGGCATAATCAACAGCTCTTGACTCGCGAATAACGCTAACCTTAATCTGTCCCGGATATTCCATCTGCTCTTCAATCTGCTTTGAAATATCTCTTGCCATAAGTACCATATCTGAATCATTAACGACTTCAGGAACAACCATAACTCGAATCTCTCTACCCGCCTGAATGGCAAATGATTTGTCAACTCCCTTGAAGGAATTGGTAATATCTTCTAATTGTTTAAGTCTGTTTGTATAAGTTTCTAACGTCTCTCTTCTTGCACCCGGTCTTGCAGCTGATATAGTATCTGCAGCCTGTACAATACAAGCGATTAAGCTTTCCGGTTCAACGTCACCATGATGTGCTTCTACAGCATTAATAACAGTGTGTGATTCCTTGTATCTCTTACATAAATCAACACCAATCTGGATATGCGAACCTTCAATCTCATGGTCAATTGACTTACCGATATCATGTAATAAGCCGGCTCTCTTAGCCAACTTAACGTCAACTCCAATCTCTCCTGCAAGGAGTCCTGAGAGCTGAGCAACCTCGATAGAATGCTTAAGTGCATTCTGACCATAACTTGTTCTGAAACGCATTCTACCCAAAAGCTTGACAAGCTCCGGATGAATACCATGAACACCAACTTCTAAAGTTGCCGATTCACCTTCCTCTTTAATTAATACTTCTACTTCTCTTTGAGCCTTCTCAACCATCTCCTCAATTCTAGCCGGATGAATACGTCCGTCCAAAATCAACTTTTCAAGTGCAATTCTTGCAACTTCTCGTCTGATTGGGTCAAAGCCCGATAAAACTACTGCCTCAGGAGTATCATCAATAATCAGTTCTACTCCGGTAAGAGTCTCCAAAGTACGAATATTACGTCCTTCTCGACCTATAATACGACCTTTCATTTCATCATTAGGAAGCTGAACTACTGAAATAGTTGTTTCTGCAACATGATCAGCTGCACAACGTTGAATTGCCGTAACAACATATTCCTTAGCTTTCTTATCCGCTTCCTCTTTAGCTCTGCTTTCAAGTGTCTTCACAAGAATAGCAGCATCATGTTTAACTTCATCTTCAACAGTTTTTAAAAGATATTCTTTTGCCTGTTCGGAGGTTAATCCTGAGATTCTTTCTAGTTCCTGTTGCCTTTTGTTCTCCAGCTCATCAACCTTCTGCTTCATCTTACTAAGTTCTTCTTCTCTCTTAGTAAGGCCTAAGTCACGCTTCTCAACAGCATCAATTTTCTTATCAAGAGCTTCCTCTTTAGAAAGAACTCGCTTCTCATACTTCTGTAATTCAGCACGTCTCTCCTTAGTCTCTTTCTCGAGTTCATTCTTAGTTTTTAAGGATTCTTCCTTAACCTCCAAGAGTGCCTCTTTCTTCTTAGCTTCAGCTGTTTTCAATGCTTCATCTATTATTTCTCTGGCTTTATCATTAGCATTACCAATCTTAGCGTCTGTGACTTTCTTATGGTAGCTGTTAGCAATAAGCCATGTAATAGGTGCGACTATAATTATTGTAACAAAGATTGCGATAATCATTGGAATCAAATAACCTGGCACAGGAGCACCTCCTTATTAAGTTTTCATTGTACAAACATACAATAATAAGATTTTATACTTATTTTACAACATTGTCAAGAATAATTAGTGCATAATTACACATTAATTAGTTGTTAAATAATTCATTCACCACAACATCAAGTGCTTTTCTGACATTATCCGACGAAAAACCCTTTCTGTAATAGTATGCCATCAGTTTTTGCTGCGTTTCATAATCAGGCTCAACCGGCTCTCTACCCAATTTCTTACGCATATGGGTGACAATTTGTGTAAGTTCTGCATCTGAGTTCTCTTCATAATATTCATCACAAGTCCGCTCTATAATATCCTGTGAAATCCCTTTCTGTTGCAGGAACCCTACAATCTGTCGTTTGCTTTTACTACCGGCCTTAAACGTTATATAGTTAGCTGCATATCTTTCATCATTCAGATAACCGTAACTGCTTACATACTCTATGGCATGTTCTACAGCCTGATTTGAATAATAACCTTGCTCCAGCTTATTCTTTAACTCTTGTACCGTATAATCCTTGGACTTTAACAGACTCATAGCCCGTACTGTTGCCCGCTTGGATAAAAGTTCTTTAATATCTTCATAATAAGCCTTACTGATACACGCATCTTCTTTAATATCGAATCTCTTAAGTTCACCTATATAAAGCACAAAGGCCGGTTCATAATTAATATAAACCAGCCAACGCTTATT
>JAFQIQ010000316.1 GCA_017397445.1 Lachnospira sp. | reverse complement strand
AGTCCAGGATTGGACTCGAAAAACAAATCGAGCGGTACCTTTCGGTATCGCTCGATTGTTTTTTGAGAGCGCGAGACGGGGATCGAACCCGCGACCCCCTCCTTGGCAAGGAGGTGCTCCACCACTGAGCCACTCGCGCATATATATCAACTGCTGATGAGTGATTTGCTCACCAACAGTTGATATAATATCATGTATTGATTAGTTTGTCAACACATTTTTAATTAATTCTCGTTAATTCTTCTCTTTTTTGTAAAATATAAAGCAGAAAGTGCTCCCATGCTTACTAATACAAGCATCATAAACATTGCAACAGGTGTGTTGTCACCAGTATTCTCGCCTTCGCCCGTTTCTGTGATTACATCTGTGTAAACAACGGCATATGTTGAGAACTTATCTGTCGCAAATGTAAGCTTTCCTGTTTCCTTATCAAATGTTGCATCAAGGACAGCTGTCTCGCCATTATGAACTCTTACAACCTTGTATGTTCTTGAAACCTTGCTATCACTGTTAATAAGTGTTTCCGGAAGCTGTATTGCTACCTTGATTGGAGCCTTTGTTGCTTCAACAGCTGTTTCGGCACAATTTCCAACCTTCTTAATTAATTCAATGTCAAGATATGCACCTACAACTACCTTGCTGTCATTCAATGCTTCATCAGCCAATATACCTGACTTAACAGCATCCTTATCTGAATCACTTACTGTATCGCTGATATTATCAACTGTTACAGTAACTGTCACAGTAGCACCTGCTGTAATAGCCTGCTTCTCTTCTTCTGTGTATTCAGAATCTTCAATCTTCTCTACTACACTATCGTTAGCATCCTCAAGAACGATATCCTTAATATCTTCTGACACAGTAGAATCTGTAACCGAACCTGTGCTGTCATCACCTGTGTTATCGTCACCTGTGTTATCATCGCCTGTATTACCACTATCGCCCGTGTTACCACTATCGCCTGTGTTACCACTATCGCCTGTGTTATCGTCTTCTACCGGCTTGTTAAGCTCTGCATTAACTGCTCCGATTTCGTCAATTAACTTCTGACCATATGTTGACCAGTAATCTGCATTTGCACCATCAACTGTGTATGCTGAAAGTACATTTTTGCCGTTTACAGCGAACATCTGCTGACCTGATGTATTCTCACCTGCAACCTGGCTAGGCATATTAACAACCTTAGAGATGTTAAGGTCTAACTTCTGAATTGCCTGGCCCATAAGCAATGCACTCACAAATCCACCAAGCTTGTTGCTGTGTGTCTTATCTCCAGGTGCCATTGACTGTGAACCATACTCTGAAACTCCGTTAGATGCTTTAGCATCAGCCTTGTAAGCTTCTTCGTACATAGTCTTTGTTAACTCAAATGCATCGATTAACAATACATTTTCTTCCTTAGCAAGCTGCTTATATGCCTCAACGTATGCATTGTTGCTTGAAACATATGTGCCTGTTGTTGTATCTGTTGAATCATGATGTGTCTTAATTGTACCATCTGATGTGTAGTACATTCTGGCTACAGGAGTTACAAGTACAGGTGTTGCACCTGCTTTTCTTGCAACCTCAATGTACTGAAGGAGATACCACTTAAATGTACCGCCGCAGTCATATGAGTAGAAGGTGTCACCATACTTAGCTGTAAGTGATGATGGTGTTGCAACTTCCTTACCTGCAGTTACAGGGAATACTCCGTTAGCGTCAGGTGTGCCAAGTGGAACATATCTGTCCTCAAGGTATCCTGTACCATTTGCACAGTCATTATGCCCAAACTGAATGAAGAGGTAATCTCCAGCCTTAATATTAGCTGCAATCTTATCCAATGAACCTTCATTAATGAAGTTTCTTGTACTTCTGCCGCCGTTAGCATAGTTCTGAATCTTTACAACATCTTCATCAAAGAGTGACTGTAAATACTCACCCCATGAACCTTCTGACTGAGCCTTACCGCCCATGTACATACCGTTTGCTGAATAATCCTTAACTGTTGAGTCACCTGCAAGGAATATATTCACTCCGTTACCTAATGTAACGTCTGTTATCTCTCCTGATGGATCTTCAAAACCATCTCTTACTGTAGCTTCCACTGTGTATGAAGCAGCCGCTGCTGTATTACCGCTGAATACTTCAGGAACAACAACCACCTTAATCTGCTTACCAACTGCATCGCTTGTAATTGTATATGTCTTATCTGCAACTGCTGTTGTACTCTTAACCAATGTCTCTGTACCATCAGCACCAACGATATACCAGCGAATCACTGAAGCATCGTTAGCATCATTAGCTGCACCAAACGAATATCCTACTGTCAATGTGTGACCAGGATATGGAGCATTAATATCACCATTGTCAACTACATATGGCTTTGTTGCAAAACTTACTGTTGCATCTTCCTTTACGAAAGCCGAAGGTGTAGTTGAACCAAGGAATGCATTAACATCGATAGCATCTGCCTGTGCCTTAGTAATAACACCTGTTATACGACCTGATGTATCAACTGCAGTACCATCAGTCTTAATTGTACCGTACTCTTTAAAGTTAGCATTTTCCGGCTTATTTCCGCTCATATCCTTCCAGCCAACTGCAGTGATTAAATCACCTGTTACCTTTGTATTAAGGAATGTAACCATAGCGTTAGCACCCCAAGGTCTTCCAAGGTAACCCTCTGTAACTGTAAGCTTTGAATCACCTGTGATTACACAGTTTCTAAACAAGTAACCCTGAGTTGTTCCCTCTACCGGCTTGTGAGCTGTAACATAACCGCCTACAGAACCTGTGCTGTAACCGTACCAGTTAAGTACGCATCCGTCAAATACTGCATTGTTAGAACCGAAGATATAATCTGTGTTACCCTCAATATAACAATTCTTGTAATATCCGTAAGTAGCTGAATTACCTGTGAAAAGTGTATCCTGACTACCAAGGAATGTACAATTAGTAAACTCAACCTTATCAGCATATACAGCCATAGCTGTTGCTCTCTCTGTTGCTGCCTTAGAAGTTACGTCTGCACCATATTTTCTCTCAAATCTGATGCTTTCAAGGCCTGAAACTTCTACGCCATCTGCAATTTCTTCATCTGTGATATATCTGTTAAATGATGCCTCAAATGTAATGCCATCAGCCTTAAATGCTGTAGCCTTGCTTCCAACATATGTTGAACAGCCCCATGTTGAAACAATATTCTTATCAAACTTATCATATGCATTCTCCGGATTGTAATATCCTGTTGAGTCTGCACTATAATACTTGTAACCAATACCATAATACCATGTTAAAAGTACTTCCTCATCTGTATCATTAACAAATGAAACATATGGTGTGTTAAGAATAATCTGCTCTCTATATGTTCCCGGAGCGATATGAACTGTAATTCTCTTATCCTCTGATGTAGGATTCATAGCTGCACAAGCTGCTACAGCTTCCTTAACCGTTGCAAAGTTAAGAGCACCCTTATCTTCATATCCTACATAAATATCTGCTGCCCACTCTAATGAACCTGCTGCTGATGTAGAAACAAAAAGTAAATCCTTCTTAACATCCTTATCAACAACCACTACATGTGTGCTTGTCTTGTAACCGTCAACAGTAACTGCTACTGAATATGAACCTGCTCTTAAAGAACCTGTATATCCTTCTGCTGAAACAGTTCCTGCATATGTATAATTATCTTCAAGGTTAGTAAATGTAATATCCTTAACAGCTACTGAACCCGGTAAATCTAAGAAACCGCCTGATACAGCATGCTTAGCCTTCAATGCTACTGTTATGTCCGCTGTAACGTTCTGGTTATCATTTACTGTGCCGCCTGAAACTATCTCATAATCATTAACTCCTGTAAGTACTGCTGTATATTCTACATCCGGCTCCAAAACAACTGAGAAAGAACCATCTGCAGGAATACTCACTGTAACATCCTCACAAAGAGAATCTTCCGGAGCCTGTAATGTAAGCTTAAGCTCTGATACATTATAATCAGCAGCAAAACCTGTTACTTTACCTGAATATGTATATGTTTTCTTTTCTTCTACCACAAGAGAAACATTGCTCTTTCCTGTGAACACTTCATCAACAGTAACTGCTACTTTCTTTGTAGCATTAGTAAATCCGAACCCTGTTGCACCTGTAAGTGTAGCTGTGTAAGTTTCACCTGCTGACAATGCAACAGTATATTTTGTTCCATCAAGCGTAGCTTCTGTCTCAACACCTGTTGTATCATTAACAAACTTAACACTGTAGCCTGATACACCGGTAGAACCTAAATCAATTGTACCTGAAACAGATACACTTGGAATTCTTACTACTCTATTGTAAATTGGCTTGCCGGCACTTGCATCTGTCCATATCTTATATGAACCTGAATACTGTGCAACAAACTCATGCTTAGCACCCTTATTAGTATAATCCTGAGCATCCTTCTGTACGCCTGTCTCACCCATATACTCAAAATACAATATACCTTCTGCGGCATTGCTTGATGCCATATATACTACAACCTTGTCACCGGCTTTTACACTATCAACTGTAATGTATCTTCTGTTATTTCCGCCTGTACCGTTGCAGTAATACATACCTCCTGCTGTGTAACCATCATCATATGCTGTAGTTGCAAATGCATTGGTTCCATAATTCTTTGATGACGATGATGAAAACAATCTGTCATTAGCATTATGTGTAATTGTTAAATCACCAAATGTTGTTGTACCAGCAAGAAATTTACCGTCAGCAGCTACATTTGAGCATGAATCCCAAAATGCACCACTAACATTGTTGTTATACTTTGTAGTGTCGCTCTCTTCAACACCACCGAAGTCCCATACATCAATCTTTACGCTTGCTTTCTCTAATGCACCTGCCAATGCCGGATTAGCAATTGTAGCCGTCACTAAAAGAATTGCAACTAAAAAAAGACTAAGACCCCGCTTCACTCTCTGCTTCATTCGCATAAAACTTTCCTCCAATTCATTATTCAAATTGTTTGCGTACAAGAACAACTTGTTAACTGAATTGTAAAGTGTGACGCAAGGTCATAGTCAATAACATATATTGTATTTTTATTGTATTTTATTCAACAGGCACACTAACCAGAAGATACATTACCTCCTGTCCCTCTTCTATTACACGGCTTATAATAATAGCAATGATATCGCCTGCAATATGCATATTGTGTTCCTGCATATAATCCAAATGCTTACCAAGTATCAGTTCTTTTAATTCTTCTTCTGAACTGTCGTATCTGTCCCCCGGCATTCTAACCATACACATAATGGACTTTTGCTGAGGATAATACTCTGTATATTCATTCTCTGTAACATTGTATTTTGCCATATCCATACATTTCACGGCTATTCCCGGAACAAGTCGCATTTTGCCTTTTTCCAAGGCATCCTTGCGAATTATATATATTCTTTGTATTTCAGGACAGTCATACAGGAATTCCTGAACCTTCTTTAACCTTCCAGCCTCATGGGATAACTTGTCTTCATGCTTAAAAACTATATATGTGTAATCCATACATCTCTTTTCATACACATCCCCACCGGCTGCCGCCTTGCGCATAAGAACAAGGTCATCTTTAATTCTGTGACGCACATCAGACATATACGCAATTCTCTCATCAATCTCTGCCATCTTCTTCTCATAAGCAGCTATTGAATCATTAAGATTATATTGCAGTAAATCGTCCAATTCTTCATGCGTAAACTCGTATTTACGCATAATTCTTGCATTCATTATACCAAATAATGCATCATCACCATAATACCGATATCCACTGTTATCGTCCCTGACCGAATGAATATACCCCATATCTTCATATCGTCTCACGGTATTAGTGGACACATCCAACAATTTGGCAAGTTCACTGATTTTGTACTTCATAAAAACACCCCGCTTTGTATTTTAACAGTTACTTTATAAGTCTCGATATTACCTTAAATGTTTCACTTCCCGCACGCTCTAACAACTCAAATAATATTGCTTCACACGTTGTAATATATGCACCTTCCTGTTTCGCTCTGTCAATTGCCATAACCTTATCCTCATCAGCTCTTGATGCTATACAATCCGTAACCATATATACGTTATACTCTTCAGCCAGAAGGTCAACAACTGTCTGCAATACACATATATGCGCTTCACATCCGCATACAATAACATTTTTCACGTTGAGACGTTCTAATGCTTCTGCTATGCTATCATCCTTTAAACAACTGAAAGTTATCTTGTCAAAAGCATCCGGAACTCCCTCAATACTCCTAAGCTCCGCAACCGTCTCTCCCAATCCCTTTGTATACTGTTGAGTAACAATCATCGGAACGCCAAGTTGTACCAGACCTTTTAGCAATATGGCTGACTTGTGCAAAAAATGCAACTTATTATTCATGGCAGGCACCAGCTTTTCCTGATAATCAATAACCAGCACCGCTGTCTCATCCGCATATGCTCTCATTGCTTCACCCTCCTTTATCCGATTATAAGATGTTTACAATTAAACAGGGACAAACATGCCTTAGCACATCTGCCCCTCTTAAGTCAATTACTACTTGCTGTCATCCTCAGGCATATAAACCGTAAGTGCTGCCGCTATGGCACCATGTCCAATATGACATGCAACACTTAATGATAACGGATTCATGTTAAAATCTAACTGCGGATACTTTTCCTGCAAGAGTGCTGCCCATTCATCCGCTTCTTCTTTATTGCCTGCATAAGCGGCCTCAAGATGTACTCTTCCAAGCTTATAAGCATCAGCAAAGCGTGTCTCCAAATCACTCTCTATCGCCTTAAGAATAATATTCTTAGCCGCTGATTTACCCCTTGCTTTCGCAAAAGAATCAAGCTTCTCACCCTGAATCTGAAGAACAGGCTTTAAATTAAGAACTGTACCGATAGCCGCTGCTGCCGGTGTAATTCTTCCACCTTTTTTAAGATATTTAAGAGTCTCAAGTGTTATATAAATACTTGATTCCATCTTATCTCTCTCAAGAATCTCTTTAATAGCTGATGCATCATACCCCTTAGATGCCAAAAGCTTAGCATCCAACACCGACTGTCTCTGCGTTACAGAAATTCTCTGGTTATCT
>JAFQIQ010000315.1 GCA_017397445.1 Lachnospira sp. | reverse complement strand
TTGGATATGATACTTTGGGGAATCTTCGTTCGCTTATAGATGAGAAGAGAATGGAGTTTATTGATACCCTTAATAGTGAGACAAAGTATGTCAGGAGGTATCTGGATGAATTATAAGTTTGTTATAATCGGTGCTAAAGATACAACTATTACTATGGCAAAGTATGTGATGGCACATGTGCGAAAGCCTGACTGTATAATAACGGTTGATGAGAGTAGTGTTAATACTAAGAATATCTCCGGATATGCATCAGTTGAGCAGTTTGCTAGGGATAATGGTATAGAGATTTTTAAGGTTAAGGATTACTCTATGAAGGATGAAGAGAGTAGAATGTTCTTTGAGTCCAATACATTTGAACTAGGGGTTAGTATGGGATGGCAGAGGCTTATTCCTAAGTATGTGCTGGACAGGTTTTCGGTGGGAATATTTGGTTTTCATGGAAGCTGTGGTTATCTACCATATGGAAAAGGTCGTTCGCCACTTAACTGGTCTATAATTAAGGGAGATGAGAGATTCATACTTAATTGTTTTAAGTATGATGAGAAAGCGGACAGTCCTAACGTGTTTGCTAAGAGAATGTTTCAGATTAATGAATTTGATACTATTAGGACGCTACAGTATAAGAATTTGCTCTGTTCATATGAGATGGTTAGCGAGCTTGTGAAATGTGCTGAGGCAGGAAATGTTAATATTAACAGAGAAAGCAAGGATTACGAGTTCTTTTACGAAAAGCGTACACCTAAAGATGGAAAGATAGACTTTAAGGGACGTACCAGGGATATATATAATCTGGTAAGAGGCGTTACTAAACCATTTCCAGGGGCGTATGTTTATGTTAATGGTGACGAGGAGCAGGTCGTTAATATATGGTCGCTGGTGCCATTTGACAGTATTATGGATTTTTCGGCATATGAAGTCGGTGAGGTTATAGAAGTGCTTGATGGATTGCCGATAGTTAGAACTTTGGATGGCTCGGTATTAATTAGGGAGTACGATTCAGCGGAAGAATTAAAGGTTGGAGATGTACTTCAGTGAGGTGAGGAAATATGAGGTATGCATTAATGGCTGTGGAAGAATTTCCACGAATCACATAAAAGCAGCAGTTAATAATAAACTGGAAATTGTGGCTGTATGTGATGTGATTGCCCAAAAGATGGAAGAAGTGCTTGAGAAGAATGGTTTGGAGAAAGATGAAACCATAGCCAGATACGCTGATTATAAAGAGATGATTGAAAAAGAGAATATTGATTTTGTCAGTGTGGCAACGGAGAGCGGCTTACATGCACAAATTGCGATTGATTGCATAGAGAAAGGCCTTCATGTGATTATTGAAAAGCCTATTGCCATGAGTATTCAGGACGCCGATAGAATTATTGAATGTGCAAAAATGAAAGGCGTTAAGGTATGTGCCTGCCATCAGAACAGATTTAATATAGCGGTGCAAAAGCTTAGACAAGCTGTGGAAAGTGGAAGATTTGGTAAGCTTTCGCATGGTTCTATACATGTCAGATGGAATCGCAATGAAGATTATTACAAGCAGGCAACATGGCGTGGAACGTGGGCTCAGGACGGTGGTGCACTTATGAATCAGTGTATACATGGAATTGACTTGCTTCGCTGGATGTTGGGTGATGAGGTTGACGAAGTGTACGGTGTTACGAGACAACATTTTCACAAGTATCTTGATGCAGAAGATGTGGGTATGGCGGTGATTAAGTTCAAGAATGGTGCAGTTGCAACTATTGAGGGCACTACCAATGTTTATCCGCAGAATCTGGAAGAAACGCTCTGCATCTTTGGCGAAAATGGTACTGTTAAGATAGGCGGCAAGGCTACTAATAATGTAGAAGTGTGGGATTTTGCGGATGCAAGTGAGTCTGATGATGAAGCAAGAAATATTCAGGAGTTTGCCAATAATGTATACGGTAACGGTCACACAAGTGTATTTGCTGATATGATTGATTCTATCGAAAAAGACCGTGAGCCATATATTAATGGCGAAGCAGGAAAGAGAGCACTAGAGATGGTGTTGGCAGTATATAAAAGTCAGAAGACAGGGGAGCCTGTGAAATTACCGCTTAGTGAATTCTCTACTATGGATATGGTTGGAGAGTTTGATTAACAAAGAAGAGGTGCGATATGGGATATTATGTGCATGAGAGCAGTTATGTAGATGATGGTGCAATTGTTGGCGATAATACAAGTATATGGTATTTCTGTCATATTCAGGGGAGGGCCAAGATTGGCAGTAATTGTCTAATTGGTCAGAATGTGTTTGTTGCCAACAATGTGATTATCGGTAATGATGTTAAGATACAAAACAATGTATCAGTCTACGAAGGCGTAGAGCTTGAAGATGGAGTTTTTTGCGGACCGTCTTGTGTGTTTACTAATGATCTTACACCAAGGGCAAGATATCCTAAGGGCACAGCTAATTATAAGAAAACTTTAGTTAAGGAAGGTGCTAGCATAGGCGCCAATGCAACTATTGTGTGCGGTGTGACTATAGGAAAGAATGCTATGATAGGAGCTGGAGCGGTGGTGACCAAGGATGTGCCTGACAATGCTTTGATGGTAGGTGTACCGGCGAAGCAAGTTGGATGGGTTGATGAGGTTGGGGAATTATATAATAGATAAAACGAATTTTGTAGCTATTTGCATTTTCAGCCATTAATTGAGAATTAGAATAAAATGTTAGATAATTATAGTGTTAATTATTAAACTGAATTGTGTTATGTATTGATAGAATGGTTAGAAGCTGTTTTTATGGTGTTTAGTAGGAGAATATAATGATTATTAGAAGCTTTGATATTGCTAAAGAAAAAGATGTTATTTATGAGATAAATGTTACGAAAGATATAATTACAGATAATGGAGTAAGCATTAATACTGATAATAATAAATTAACTTTTTTAATGGGAGAAAGGGTTGCAATAGATAGCGAAAAGTGGATTAGCGTTACAGATGGGAAGTCTGTAGGTACTAATGATTTTAAGTTTAGAACCAGTAATGTGTATAATTATGTAAAAGATTCTAAGAAGTCTGTATACGAAAATACAAATTTTGGTGGAATTTATTATAATTCATATGTTTTAGAAGATGATGAGATGATTCGAATGACTTCACTTGATAGTGATAAAGATAGAGTCATATATCAACAGTGGGTGTTAGGTGATAATAGACTGGTTGATATATTTACAAGTTTTTTTGATAATGATAGAGAGATTGTTGATTTTACTGATTCTGAAACTGCATTTATTAATTGTTTTAACGAAATTCTTGAATTCGTTAGGTGGAGTAATGGTAAGAACTGTGTTGAGAGATATAACGGCAAAGAAGTATATATTAATAGAGCTCAAGGTACAATTATAATTAATGGAAATGCATATGTAAACGGGTCTATCAGCGACAATATGAATAGGATTATATATATATTAAAAATGAAATTAGGGTATGCGGACGTAGATATGTGTGTGGATACATCAGCTATAGAGATTGGTAAAAATTCAGGGTATGTTGTGTTTAAGGATATTGAGCTTGAGAATACTGTATCCACTATGATTACACAGACGCAGGGAAAGGTTTCCTTTGAGATGTATGATTTTGATTTAGACAAATGGGTAAAGCTTGATTTGAACAATAGATTAAAATCAGAGAATAAAGTGTTACGCTTGAGAGCGTATATGCATGCAGGTGATACTATAAAGCGTATAGTATTTACAAAATAATTAAGTAGTATAGGGAGATTAAATATATGAACAAAAAGCGTATATTACTTATAGCAGATGCTGCATCAATGTTTACATATGAGTACGTGCAGTGCATGATTGAAAAAGGTATGGAGTTAGTGATTGTTGACCGGAGTTTTGGTAATGGTAGTGCAGGTGCAGATTATTATAAATATTATGAGGCAAATAATATAAAGCTTGTAGGATTATATAATGATAAGAAATATTCAAGATGCATGAAGCTGATAGCAGTTATTAGAACACTAGGAGTTTTTGATGTATGTCATATTATGTATTTCAGTGATCTGGCAGCAATACTGGCGTTTGTGTGCATAAATCAGTTTAAGCAGGTGGTGGTTAATTACTGGGGAAGTGATTTATATGTACCACCACCACAAATGGAACGAGAACAAAAGTTTTTGTTAGATTATGCTGACCAGATTATAGTTTGCGCTAAAGACATGAAACAGTATTTCTTAAATAAATATCCGGATATTAAGTGTTGTGTAGATATAGTGCATTTTAATGGACTTATATTACCTAGAATTCTGAAAGATGAAAAGGTGCCGAATTATGATATCATACCGACAAATAACGAAAAGCTGGTTGTTGCATTTGGATATTCCGGAAATGCGGCACAGCAACATCTTATGTTTATAGAGTTGTTGAAAAAATGTAGTAAAACTGTAAGAGATAAGATATATGTTATATTTACCATGACATATGGTTTAAGCAAAGAATATTATTCAGAAGTAGTGAATGCATTAGCTGATGTGGATTTTGAATACAAGATAGTGACAGACTATATGACAGATGAACAGGTTATCAGCTTAAGACAGAATACGGATGTATTTGTATATGCAGAATTAACAGATGCTTTTAGTGCATCTATGCAGGAGTATATTTATTGTCAGGCTGTACCGGTAATAGCAGATTGGCTTTCATATCCGCTTTTTGATGAGTATGAGGTTGATATTAACGGATTTTCTAATGAAGAAGAGCTGCTAAATCTATTTTCTGATATTGTGGAGGAGTTTGATGTTTATAAACAGAGAGCATTAAAGAATAAGGAAAAGATAAGACAGATATGTGACAATAAGGGAAATGTTGCGAATTGGGAAATTTTTTACAAGGATAATCTGGAAGTTCATAAGACCCCTGATTTAAGCAGAGTTGGAGAATATTTGGAAGAAAAGCTTGAAGAAGAGACATCTCGTCCATACTATTATGATTTAGTAAAGTCTGAATGGTTTGACAAGAGAATGAAGGACGTTTTTCCGTTAAGAGATTTTGTTGAAAATAATAAATATACAAAAGTTTTGATTTATGGTGCTGGAACACTTGGAGAATATGCATATCTTGAACTAAAGGGGATGGAAAATGTTGAGATATGTGTTTGTGATAAGTTTGCTAGTAAGACGGACTGGTACGAAGGTGAGATTATTGGTTTTGATAGTCTTAATGTACAGGCATATGATGTAATTATAGTGACACCTGTTCATATATATGAACAAATAGAAAACGAGTTGTCTGGTGGTAATTGTTATTCGCTTCTGAATATCGTTATGAATGGTGTGTCTTAGAAAAAGAGGAAATATTATGAGCGAGATTAATGATTTTTTTGATACTAAAAGAAAAGTGGTTTGTGTTCAAGGTCTTGGTTTTGTAGGTTCAGCTATGACTGTGGCCATTGCTTCAGCAAGAGATGAGGAAAACAAACCAATATATAACGTTATTGGAATCGATGTGCCAACAGAAGCTGGATTTAAAAAAGTCGCATCAATCAATGAAGGTGTTTTTCCGTTCGAGAATAGTGACAAGAAACTCGAAAGGAAACTTAAGGAAGCATCGGATATGGGCAACCTAAAGGCAACCACAGATAAAGAGGGTTTTAAGTACGCAGATATTGTGGTGGTAGATATAAACCTAGATGTAAAATATGACAATGCTGGGGAACCATACTTGGATTTGGAATTATTCAAGGAGGCAATGCACACTATAGGAAGTCGCATAAAAGAAAGTACGTTAGTACTTGTGGAAACAACCGTACCACCCGGAACCTGTCAGAAGGTTGTTAAACCGATAATTAAAGAGGAGTTTTGTAAGAGAGGCTTCTCTGGAGAACCACGCATTGCTCATTCATATGAGCGAGTAATGCCGGGGGAAAACTATCTTGATTCAATAATTAGTTATTGGAGAGTGTATTCCGGGATTGATGATGAATCAGCGGAAATGTGCAGGTCTTTTTTGGAAAGCGTAATCAGAACAGATGAATATCCGTTAACAAGATTAAAAAATACCAATTCAACAGAAACAGCTAAGGTATTGGAAAACTCATACAGGGCAACTACTATAGCTTTTATGGAAGAATGGGGAAGGTTTGCTGAAGCTGTGGATGTTGATATATATGAGGTCGTTGATGCTATCAGAATGCGTCCAACTCATTCTAATATGAGACAGCCCGGCTTTGGAGTGGGAGGTTATTGCCTTACAAAAGATCCGTATTTTGCGATGCTTGCTTCCAAGGATTTGTTTAACAGACATGACTTAGAATTTCCTTTTTCTACAATGGCTGTAAAGTATAACAATAAAATGCCTATAGTTAGCGTGGATTATATTGATCGATTCCTCGGAGGTTTAAAAGATAAAAAAATACTTCTTTTGGGTGTTAGTTATAGACAGGATGTCGGAGATACCAGGTATTCTCCTTCAGAGATATTTGCTAGGGAAGTAATCAGGAGAGGTGGAATTATGACATATCAGGATCCACTGGTTACTAATTGGACTGAGATGGGGATAAGTGTCAACAAGGATATACCGCCGTTTGAGGGATTTGATGCTGTTGTGTTTGCAGTTCAGCATAGAGAGTATTCGGATATAGATTTCTCCAGCATTGCAACTTCGAAGAAATTGTTAGTATTTGATGCCAATAGAGTTTTATCGGATAACCAGATAGACGCAGTAAATCATAATGATAATTTCGTATTTAAGAGCATAGGAAGGGGAACAAAATTATGAAGATATTAATAACAGGTGGAGCGGGTTTTATAGGTTATCACTTGACAAGAAAGCTTACAGCGGAAGGCCACAAGGTTGTTATTGTTGATGACTTTTCGCGAGGAGTTAAGGATTCTTTCCTTAAAGAACTACAACAGGATTATGATGTTGAATTGAAATCAGGAAACCTGCTTGATACGGCGATTGTAGATGAAATAGAATCTGATTATGATTATATCTACCATCTTGCTGCTATTATAGGTGTTCAAAATGTGTTGAATCGTTCATATGATGTTTTGGCTAATAATGTGATTCTTACAATTAATGCAATTGATATAGCAAAGAAGCAGGAACACCTAAAAAGAATCCTATTTGCCTCAACAAGTGAGGTTTATGCGGGAACTCTTAGTTATCATGGATTGGAATTTCCGACAACAGAGGACACGCCACTCACAGTTTCTGATTTGAAGCATCCTAGGACATCGTACATGCTTTCAAAAATATATGGGGAGGCATTGTTGCGTCAAAGTAATGTGCCGTACACAATTTTCAGACCGCATAATTTTTACGGTCCTAGAATGGGAATGTCACATGTAATTCCTGAACTGTTGCGAAAAGCGTATAACGATGAAAACGATGGTAAATTGCCAATTTTTTCTGCTGATCACAAAAGAACGTTCTGCTATATTGATGACGCAGTTGAATTGATTACGAGACTTGCTGCTTGCGAAGACGCAGAGGGACAGGAATTTAATATTGGTAATGAAAAACCGGAAGTTACAATGCGAGAGGTTGGTGAAATTGTAATTGAAGTAACCGGAGACATACTTGAAATTGTAGAACTTCCTCCGTCACCAGGCTCACCAGAACGTAGATGTCCATCAATGAAGAAAACCATATCATACACTGAATATGAGCCGAAGATGTCACTTAAAGATGGTATTAAGAAGACATTTGAATGGTACAAGAGTAACATTTTCGAAGGTGATGAGGTTTGTGAAAAATAAAATAATTTTTGTGGAGGTGATGATGTAATGATACCTATGGCCATACCAAATCTTACCGGTAACGAGAAAAAGTACCTGGATAAGTGCATAGAGACTACTTTTGTTTCGTCAGTTGGAGAATATGTTAATTGTTTTGAAGAGATGGTTGCAGAAGCAACTGGGAGTAATGAAGCTGTGGCTACTTCTTGTGGGACTACAGGTATACATGCGGCATTAACAGCAATAGGGGTAAAGTACAATGAATTGGTAATCATACCGTCGTTCACATTTATTGCAACAGCGAATGCCATACACCAATGTGGGGCAGAGCCATGGCTGATGGAAGTGAGTGAGAATGATTGGTGTTTGGATCCTAATTTGGTAAAGTCTGAGCTTGAAACTAATTGTATAAAAAGTGGTGATGGAAGTGTTATCCATAAGCCAAGTGGAAAACGTGTGGCGGCAATAATGCCCGTTTATACGCTTGGAAATATTCCGGATATGGTTGCTTTTAGGGAAATTGCAAAGACATATGGTTTGCCACTTGTTGTAGATGCTGCTTGTGCTATTGGAGCCGAGTATATGGGAGAGCCATTTGGTCGCCTTGCAGATTTAAGTATTTTATCTTTTAATGGCAATAAGACTATTACATGTGGAGGTGGTGGAGCTGTTGTTGGAAACAATGATGAAATGGTTAAACATGTACGCCATCTGACCACTACGGCTCGCGTATGGCCCGATTATGATTTTGATGAGGCTGGGTTTAATTATCGAATGACTAACATACAAGCCGGTGTTGGAGTAGCTCAGATGGAACGATTATCTGAGTTCGTATCGACTAAAAGACGGGTGAGAGATTATTATAATAATGTATTTTCGGACTTGGCCGCTAAAGGGATAGGGGTATTTCCAACTACGGCTGGATCTTCTTGTTGGTTCTCAGGAATTGTTCTGTCAGAGGGAAGTGTTCTGGAAGATTCAAAAAAAGTATGTGTTGAGCTTAAAGAGAGTGGAATAGAAGCACGTCCATTTTGGAAGCCGATTCATCTTCAGAAACCTTATAAGAATTGTCCAAAGACAGATACAAGTTATACAGAATCATTATGGCAGCGGATTATTACATTACCTTGCAGTACGAATATTACTGATGAAGATTTGAATCAGGTAAAGGATGCAGTAAGGAATATATTTTTATAATTAATATTCATTTAAAAGGCAGTAAAACGATAGTGTTAAAGTTTCACTGCCTTTTTAAAATAGCTATTTAACTATAGAAGTTGTATCTTTAGGATGTAATGTCTTAAGAATTTCATTATTAACTAAAGTGTAAAATTTTCCGTTAACTTCAAATCCAGCTCCATCATATGGTGGAAACCAAAATGCACGGATTTTTAAATCAAGGTCTTCATTCTCTAAATTATTCAAGTCGATTCTCATCATTTCCAGCATCTCTTTTTTAGATATATAAACTCCATCTTCTTTCTTTTGAGGAGTAGATGATAGTTTTCCTTTTTCAAGGATATCAAGGATAATGCTTTTATACAAATCCATCTGCACGTTTTGTGTCTTTTTTTCCAAAGATTGGGCTGTCTCAATACGATAATCAAAGTTGAATTTATATACTCTTATAATTGAACCTGTATCAAAATTTTTGTCAACATAGTGTGCCGTAGCACCCCACTCAGGCAATTTTTTAAGAATTGCTATATTATAACCGGCAGTACCCCTCCAATCGGGTAATATTGCAGGATGAAAATTTATACATCCGTATTTTGGACCGTCAATCAATGGATTATGAATTTTTCTCCAATACAAATACGAAACTACAATATCAATATCACCTGGATGACTATTAACATAGTTTTCAGCTTCTTCCATTGAAACAACTGGAATGCCGAGTTCATTTGCTTTGAGCATTGTTGGAGAATTCTGAAACTGTGAGTCAGTGCAGACTAAGGCAACTTCTATCCCCTGGTCAACGGTCCATTGCAACATTTCTGCGGCATATTTTTTCCGGCCCATAAATATCATTTTCATAATGATACTATATCCTCCTATTATGTGTCTTTGGTTGTTAAAATATTTCTTTTATTATCCTGAATCCTTCAGCATACACCACACCGGCAGTTGCTCCACGAATAGTAGCGAGTGCTTTTATGTTTTCAAGACTTCTTGGAAACGGATGTGGCATAATTTCAGATTCATATATCTGAATTGCATCAAGTTTTTTATCCATATATGGAGTTATGTCTACAAACATATTGGGTACAAAAGCATTGTCAGAGTTGGCAAAATCTGTTTCCGACGGTATTTCCATAGTAAGTATTTTTTTGATGAAAGGATATCTGAATACTTTAGTGCATGAAAAACACCAGTTAAATACCTGTTTATGGTCTGAGTGAATATCAGATGGATTAGGTAGAATAATCCATTCAGGTTTTACTTTATTTATGATGTCAGAAATACGACTTATTCCTTCTGAATCAGAAATTGTATCAAGCTCTGTTGTTGGCATCTTCAGGTCGAATGAATCTGTAAAATTATAAAATGCTTTAATTGCTTCAATCTGTGCATAACGTTTATCTTTTTGCTCTTGTGTTGCAGGAGAGAAATTATCTATGCATGTTATGTTTAGCCAATATACATTATGTCCTTGTGATAACAATCTTAAAGCTGTGCCACCGGCGCCTAAAGTTTCATCATCAGGATGTGGTGAAATTATTAATATATTCATTAGTTCTCCTCATTTACTAACCAGTCTGAAGTTTTGGCTTCAGTTGTTCTTGACCAGTCAAAAAATTTGCGCTCATTACGATAAGCACAATATCTACAGAATGGCTTTGGTGATTGTAAGTAATCGGATAAAGTCCATCCGTCTAAATCTTTATTATAGATGTTTATAGTGTCTGCGGGTTCAACCTTAAAAGTTTCTCCAAAGGTTTCATTGTATTTATTGACATAAAGTGGAAACAAGCAGCTGGACATATAGCCGTTATAAACATGCCAGTTATTGCTAGACCCCCTGTTTATACAATCGTTATAAGATTTGACGATATCAGTGTGTTTTCCGCTACTGTCTAACATCTTGTAAAAGGAAGAACGAAAATCAAGGTCGTCCACATTATCACCGCGATAAACATAGCAAACATTAAATTGGTTACAACGTTCTTTTATTGCGATTTCATTATTCTTTGATATAACATAAGGGGTTATTAGTATGCATACATTATTATCCCTCATAGTTTCAAAAAGCGAATCCTCGCAACTTAATAGTAAAATTCCGTTAGTTTCAACATATATGCTTGCGGCAGGGAAGAGTTCCCTGCATAGTTTTATGTAGTCGGGAAGTTCTTTGTTTAAGAGTGGTTCACCACCAAATAAACCAATATAACGAGCTTGTGAAAAAAGCTCTTTTAATCTTAATAAATCCTTCTTGTACTGGCTAAAATCAGAAAAACAAGGCTCATTGTAAAGATTTGCAAACATACCACATCCCTGACAGTTTAAGTTGCAGTGACGATTTAGGACGATATTCAGATTCCTGTTAATGCAAGGCTTTTCTGTGGGGATAGCTATTAAGCTGTCAGTGATGCTAATGTTATCGCCCAAATAATCATAATAATATTGAGGAAGTATATAAACCTCGGTGATTCCCAAACTGTTAAGCTGCTTTAAAAGTGGATTTATGTATACCCACCGTACCTGTACAGCGACTATTATTGTGTCAATGTCGCCGTTTTTGTATAGTACAGATAATTCTTTTGCACTTACAACAGGTGTGCCATCTGGCTCTATGCCATGTAGGTCGGGGTTATTATCTGCCATACATATTAATTTATAATCTGGAGCATTCTTGTCAATGGCGTTTCGTACCCATTTACCAAGTGTTCCATTTCCAAAAATTGCGTAATTCATATTCATATTCATATCCCTCCCTATAAAGTATAAATATCAGTCGATTTACCCTTTTCTACATTAGACCAGAATACATTACGGGCGTTAGTAATGCCTAACTGCATCATCATATCTATAGATGATAGTCCTGTAACAAATTCAGGAGCAGAAGGCTGTTCATAAACCGGATGTTGAAAGGTCTGGTATATAACTTTAATGCCTTCCGTTTCAAAGGTATCATCACGCATATAAGCTTTTGCTCCTTGACCGGATAAATAGACAGATGCACTGACTGCTTTGCAGAGCGTAAGCATTAAATCATTCTTCTTTGCAGTTTTGTCATAATCAAGTTGACTTTGTAGTATAAGCTTAGAGTTGATGTTGTACAGCTTTCGCATGGCAATCATTGTATCCATATCAATATCGATTAGATGAGTATAATCTTTCTCGAATATATCGCTAATATAAGGCCACACCTCAGAAAAACCTTTTGATTTGCCATAGTTCATCTGAAAGAAAATCTTGTGTTTACGTTGAACTTCTTTAAAGTCGGATAACTCAATTTCATTAGTCTTTTTCTCGCGATATCCCTTCTTCTTAAGACTCAGGCTAAGTATATGCGAAGAAAGATTATTTTCTAAAAATTGGTTTCGCATCATTCCTGAGCGGTCTGTGAGCTGAACTTCATCGAGTACGATGTATTCATCAACTTTTGCCATTTTATCTAGGTAGCCAAGCCATGGAAAATAGTTTGGCTGATGAATTGCAAGTATCATATATTTTGTAAAGCTCCTTACGAATGATTATACAATGATAATATCACATTTTCGTATGTGTTGCAACCTTGCCTTTTATTAATTGGAATGTTATAATATGAAGGTATTAAATATGAATTTAAAGTGGGGAACGTATATGAAAAAGACAGCAATCATTTTGTCAGGTGGACTAGGTATAAGACTTAAACCATTTACTAATATTATGCCTAAACCATTGTTGCCTGTGGGGGAAAAGGCAATTCTTGAAATACAGATAGAGACACTTAAGAAGTTTGGGTTCGAAAGAATTATAATGGCTACTAATTATAAATCAGAATATATAGAGAACTTTTTTGGGGATGGAAGCCGTTATGGCATAGAACTTATTATAAGTAAAGAGCAAGAGCCATTAGGAACAGCAGGGCCATTAAAACTTTTAGAGGATATTATTGATTCGCCATTTTTAGTTATGAATGGTGACATACTTACTGATATGGATTTTGCTAAGTTTTATGAGTACGGAAATTCTAAAGATGCGTTGTTGTCTGTTGCATTAAAGAAGATTGTGTTGCCATTTGCATTTGGAAATATATCTTTTAAAGGGGATTATGTTACTGAGATTGAGGAAAAACCGGATATTGTTACATATGCACTTGCTGGAATTTATTATATGAAACCGGAAATTCTTTCCCTTATCCCTAAGGAAAAATATGATATGGACAAACTTATGTTAAAGATGCTTGGATTGCAGATGCCAATAGCGAAGAAAGAGATAGAAGGCTACTGGCTTGATGTTGGAAGACAGGATGACTATGAAAAAGCACAGGAAATCTATGGGTGATAGTGGTTTGTAGTTTGAGAGATGTTGTAAAAGTGAAAAAATAAAGGGAGAAATTTTAACTAAATCTTGCAATTATTGGTAATGGAGAAATGGTACATGAAGTGTACAATCTTCTCGTTTCTTGTGATGGAAAAAATAAATATGAAAATATTTTCTTTGTGGATTTACATGGAGACAAAGATAATAAAGTTATTTCTGAAGAAGATTTTTTAAAGTCAGATAGAAAGTCATCTAAAATATTAATTGCAATGGGCGAACCCTTTATGAGGAAAAAAATTTATGAAAAATATACTGCGCAAGGGTTTGAATTAGCAACATTTATTCATCCTTTGGCAGTTGTTTTAAATGATACAGTAATAGGTGAAGGTTGCATAATTTCGCCTTTTTCTTATATTGCACAAAATGTCAAGGTTGGTAAGAATGTAGCTCTAAATGCAGGAAGTATAATAGAAAATAATTGCAGTATTGGTGATAATTGTTATATTAATGCGAAGGCTTTTGTTGGTGCAAAGACTATAATTGAAGATACGTGTTTTATTGGCCCGGGTGCAACTTTAAGAGACAGTTTAACAATAGGCCGAAATTCAATTATTGGAACGGGGGCAGTGGTAGTAAAGTCTGTTTACGAGCAATCCGTATGTTATGGAAATCCAGCTGTTATTGTAAGAGAAAATATTACGAATAAAGTTTTTAAATAATCTGGTTGGCGAAGTTATTTTAAAACAAACAGCCTGCCGTATATATGACATTGAGTCATTAATACGGCAGGCTGTTTTATTTTATGAGCTTATGTAGCAGGTTGCCTGTAAGATGTTATGGTGTTACTTGCATAGGGCGGACAATCGTAGCATAGCCAGATGTTGTATACTTTTTTTATATCACCGTATCGTGCGTGCACAAATTCTCTGCCTAGCTGGGACGAAATCATTCTGGAACAGTAAAATACGCCTCTTTCAATAATGTGTCGCGAGAATTTATAGATTCCTTGAGCCTCCAGATTAATTATAAGTTTAATGAGTTCGTTCCCCTTTGTAACTAAGTGAAATATAATATCAAATGTCACTTTGCCTTCGTAAGGAATTACGTTCTCATTAGTAGAACCTGTAATCTTTGGCGAATTGGTTAATCATGGCAAGAATGGGTTTGTTAGCAAATATGTTTTTGGCATTCGAGTCGTATCGTGCCTCGTCACCAGCTGCTCATAAGTCCGGAGTTGTTGAGCTAGGTGGATTCTCCATATAAACCTCTCTTTCTAATAGTATACCATACAAGCAAAATATTTTGTCAATATATTTTCAAAAGAACCAAGCTGATTTACTGTTTCTATATAAATTTGTGAAAATGCTTGCAATAGTTCTTTGATTGTGATACTATATATTTGCTGGTAGGTTTTCCTGCATTAAAGGAGGGAAGACTTATGGGTAAGAAGTTTAAGGATTTAGACTTAAACAATGCATTTTTATTTGCGGCGACTATGTCGGACCCGGATACATGCAGGCTGGTGCTTGAGATTATATTGGGGGAAGAATTGCCGCCAGTTACGGTACATACAGAGCACACAGTTTTGTTCAGTGCAGATTTCAGATCGGTGAGATTTGATGTTTATGCTACGGATGAGCTGCAGGTGAATTATAATATTGAGGCACAGCGCTATGGGGTTAAGGATTTGCCTAAGCGCAGCAGATTCCATCAGGCAGAGATGGATGTGATGTCTATTAAGCCGGGACAGAAGTTTGAGGACTTAAAGCCGGCATATGTTATATTTGTATGTACATTTGATCCTTTCGGAAAGGGTTTGTACAAGTACACATTTGAGAATGCATGTCAGGAATGTGGTATACCGCTGGAAGATGGCGCCAAGCGTATTTTTCTTAATACGAAGGGAACGAATGCAGATGAAGTTTCGTTGGAGCTTCAACACTTTCTAAGTTATGTGCAACAAAGTACCGATGAGTTTGTTGCAGATGTCAATGATGCTAATATCAGTAAGATTCACGAGCGGGTTACGCGAGTGAAAGAGATGAAAGATTTGGAGGAGATGTTTATGACTGGTGAGGAATGGTTAGAGGAGATGAAGGCCGAGGGACTTGCCGAGGGACTTGCCGAGGGTCGTACTCAGGGCCTTGCCGAAGGACGTATATCCGGCATAGCACAATCAGTTATAACGGTCATCTCCAGATGGGGCAATGTGCCGGCTGATATTGAAGCGAAGATTATGTCGGAGTCGGAGGAAGCAGTTCTTCTGGCTTGGGTGAAGTCAGCTTCTGAAGCATCATCTTTAGAGGAATTTATTGAGAAGATGTAAGTGTGATGTGCGTATGCACATTTTCAATCATACCTAATGATTGGAGTATACATACATTGTCATAGTACATAGTGAATCATTGGCTTGTCTGATTTTGTCAAGAGTGAAACTATGTATATCAAGATGATTTCACAATCAATTGTTAATTAATTTAGAATGTGGGAAAACCTACTTTTTATTGCGTATGATAAGAATTCGATATATAATTACTGTAGTGTTATTTATTATGTAAAGTGAGTGATTATTATGGAATTTAGAGATTTGAAGAGGCAGTATGCACATTTGAAGGATAGAATAGATTCTGCGGTTGCAGATGTGATGGCAGATGGCAGGTTTATATCGGGCCCACAGGTTGCACAGCTTGAGAAAGCGCTGGCGGAATATGCTGGAGTTAAGCATTGTATAACATGCGCTAACGGAACTGATGCGATTACTTTGTCGTTGATGGCTATGGGAGTTGGAGACGGGGATGCTGTTTTTGTGCCTGATTTTACGTTTTTTGCAAGTGGGGAAAGTCCGGCTTCATTGGGAGCAACACCGGTATTCGTGGATGTTGATGAGAGAAGTTTTAATATGTCACCGGAGGAACTTGAAAGGGCAGTTGTTCGCGTGAAAGAGGAAGGAAAACTCGTTCCTAAGGCGGTTGTTGCAGTGGATTTGTTTGGATGTCCTGCGGATTACAGAGGAATTAAGCAGGTTTGTGAGAAGTATTCACTTTTGCTTTTGGAGGATGGTGCACAGGGATTTGGCGGAATGCTTGATGGTAAAAGAGCATGTAGCTTTGGCGATGTGTCAACTACAAGTTTCTTCCCGGCAAAACCACTTGGATGCTATGGAGATGGCGGAGCTATATTTACGGATAATGATGATTATGCGGCTATGATTAGAAGTCTCTGTGTGCATGGAAAGAGTGGAGAGGACAAGTACGACAACATTCGAATTGGCGTGAATAGTAGACTTGATACTATGCAGGCAGCTATATTAATAGAGAAGTTTAAGGTGTTCGGAGAGTATGAGCTTGACAGAGTGAATGAAGCGGCAGGATGGTATGATGAGTGCCTAAAAGAGTCCGGATTGATGCTTCCGGTGATTGCGGAAGGATTTTACAGTAGCTGGGCTCAGTATACGGTTAAGTTGCCAGCAGGGGCTGATAGGGCTGAGTTGCAGCAGTTTATGAAGTCGAAGGGTATTCCAACTATGGTTTATTATCCGAAGCCAATGCACAGGCAGGGAGCATTTGTTGGAACTGACAGCGGAATTGCCGATTGTCCGGTTACAGAGCAGCTGTGTGGTTGTGTTCTGAGTCTTCCAATGCATCCATATCTTACATACGATGAGGTAAAGTATGTGTGCGAATGTTTGCAGGAGGCACTTGACTGACATAGGGTAGGTGGATTGGTTATGAGACTTGATATATATAACAAAATGTGTGAGCTGATGGTCCTTGCGGATAAGACTGCGGCATTGTTTGTAAGGCAGGATTATTTCAATGGAATTAAGTACCATCAGAAAATAGTGGATATATTAAAGACATTTTTAGGGGAGGGTGCAACCAATGTGTATGGCCCCCGTTTTATAGACTGCATAGGAAGGCTTCTGGACTGTCAGGCGGCTGAAGATTATGTAGGTATGGCGGATTGCTATGTTATGCAGTTGAAACCATTGTGTGCACAGATAGTAGAAGAGCTTAGGCAGGATGGAATCTGGCAGGAGGTTAAGGATTATTATAGTGCCAATTATGAGGCGGCGGATGCAGTGACACGCCGTATGCTTGACGGTATTCAGGCGGAATGTGAAGACATACCGGCAGGTTACGAGCTTGTGGAGACAGCGGTAGGAAGTTTTGCACTCAAGGTGAAATCACATGGTCTTTCAAGCATTAATAACCCCTATGATGAAGCGGACAGATTGGTGGAGTCCTATTGCGACGGTCAGGAAGATAATCTTAATATGACAGTTTTGGGACTTGGTATGGGATATTTGGCAGGTGCACTATCAGAAAGGGCCGATGTGTTGCATACCAATGTGTATGAGACGGACAGATATGTTATCAAGGCTGCATTTCATTATGCAGATTTGCAGAACATTTTAAAAGATAGCAGGGTCAGTGTGCATTATGATCCGGAGCTTGCAGAGTTTTCAAGGGAGCTTGCGGGGAAGAAGAGTAAAGTCATAATCCACAGACCGTCTATGATGAATATTGCTAATGAAAAGTTACGGGATAGGCTGCAGGATTTTTTTCTCCATGAGAGCAGTGTCAGAAGTCAGTGGGAACTGCTCTTTGGTAATTTCAGTAAGAATATGAGCCTAACATCAGAGCGATTATATTCTCTAGACGTTTTAAAAGATAAGTTTCAGGGAAAGTCGGTAATATTCGTAGCCGGCGGACCATCTTTAGATGATAATATTGACGTGTTTGCAGAGTGGTCAAGGGAATATGTAGTGACTATCTATGGGCAGGACGGCGTCAGTTACTATGAGCTTTCGGAATATATGGAGATGATTAAGGGGGCGGCAGAACGCGATGAATATCTTGTTGTCTGTGTGGGAACTGTCCTTAAGAAAATGTTGTCTTACGGTATTAAGCCTGATTACGTGGTTATGACTGATGCGCAGGTTAATATGATGAACCAGATAGCGGGCGTGGATACAGCAGATTTGTCGCTTATATATATACCAACCCTTTACTATGGAGTTGCGCATAACTGGAATGGTAATCTTTATGTGGGGCTACAGGCGGGATTTGAACCGGCAGAGAAACTGGCGGCTGAGCAAGGGCGTATGTTGTATGAAACCGGTGGTTCTGTGTCAACATATGCACTGGATTTTCTTATTAGATTCGGATGCAGCAAGGTAGTCTGTGTGGGGCTTGATTTGTCTTTTGTGGATAATAAAAGACACGCAGGTGAGGCGGCCATGTCTGATATGAAAGGTGAAATGTTACGTAAGTTGCAGTCTGTGGACGGTGGTGAAGTGTATACCAGCAAGAATCTTGATAATTACAGAATGTGGATTGAAAGAAGGCTTGCAAACAGGACAGAGGAAGAGCGAAAGGTTCGGATTATCAATGCTTCAAGAGGTGCACTTATCGCAGGAATGGAGCATAACAAGGATTATTTTGCGGATAGGGCATGATGGAGGTTTGGATGAGTTACTATAAGGATAATATGAAGGCGATTCTTGATTATATGGGAAATGGTGATTATGAGTCTGCAATTCGTCTGGTGGATGATATAAAGAATCGCGCGGATAAAGAGCAGTATAATCTTACAGAGCTTGAGCCTGAGTGGGGAATTGCGGCAGCATCACTTGCTATGGATAAAGGGGATTTTGAGCAGGCGCAACAGATGCTTGATCAGAGTCTTAAGGCGGATGCTAATAATTACGAGATTTACTATATGCTGGGGCTGTGCTTTGAACAGTTGGAAGATGTGGAAAATGCATATTATAATTATCGTTTTGCACTTTTCCTTGCAAGAGGCAGTGCGGATGAGGCGATTATAAAGCAGCAGTACGATAATTTGTGCGGATATGCACCTGCCGAGGAGTATAAGTTAGGTAAGGCTTGTGAGGAACTTGTACATAACCGCTTATTGTTTGGTGAGTATGAAAAGACACACGCATTTTTAACAGAGCAGTTGTATGATAAGAACAGGACTGCGGCGGTGCTTGTGTTGTCGGAGCCTAATATGCTGCTCCTTATGATGTTGGAGATTGTGCTGTGTGAGAAGAATCATATGTCTAAGGAGGAGTTTGTCAAGGATAATACCATTGTGCGTTACGCTTGTGATGTCAATGTGTTTAATGATGTGTACAGACAGGTGAAGCTTATGGCACGCCGTGTGTGGTTTGGTGCAAGCTTTGAGCAGCAGAAGGAACTTAATGACTTATTGGATAATGAAAAGATTTCACCGGATATGCTTGCAGTAATTGCTAAGTATAGTGTTACGGAGAAGTATTGGGAGGATTTGTTCGCGCGTCTTGCTGCTATTGTACAGTATAAGCATCCGCAGACAGGTATGGCTATGCTTCAGTATAAGAACTGGATTACGGGGCTGAATATCGGGCAACAGGCGGTGTGTATGGAACCGACGGATTATGATAATGGAGCACCTGTATACACGTTGGATTGTGCGGATGAAAAGAAGATTGAGCTTGGCGAAGACAGGGATAAGAGTATCGCAGTTGTGTTCTGTACTAATGATGAGCTTTATGAGGCAGAATGCATAAAGTATGTGAAAAGACAGCAGATTCCGGAGGGGATGGTACTTTCGATTATTCCGGTACATAATGCCAAGGGAATGGCAGCAGCGTACAATTCGGTAATAAGATGCGTGGATGCTAAGTATAAAATCTACATACATCATGACACATTTGCAGTAGACAGAAGTCTTGTTGCAAGGACTGTGGAGATGCTTGGTGATGAGAGTGTTGGTCTTGTGGGACTTGCCGGAACTAAGAATCTTAACGAGGTTGCAAAATGGTGGCAGTCAGATGTATCACAGCTTAGAATGTGTCTTTATCAGGATGCGGTTCTTAATATACTCCGCTCTATGTCGGTGTCAAAGACTGGGGATATGGAGGATGTTGATGCTTTGGACGGAATATATCTGGCAACATCTAAGGATGTACCTTGGAGAGAAGATGTGTTTGACGGCTGGCATTTTTATGATATAAGTCAGGCCTATGAGTTTAGAAAAGCAGGCTACAGAACCTGTGCAATAAATTGCGATGATTTTGTTATTATGCACGAGACTACTATGAGGAAGGATCCAAAGAACCTGTATGATAAGTATAGGGAGATGTTTGTTGGGGAGTATATGGGGTGAGTTGGTAGGGGCTCATTCGAATATGCCTTGATATCAAAGTGTAAGGAACCTGGAAAATCGACTAGATATTTGACATAATGGTGGAAAGGTGATATTATAATTATAGAAAAGGTGCTGCCGATAGACGGTTAGCCCCGATTATAATTGATTATTAAAAATAACCGTCAAGTTTTCTCAGGACAGGGCGGTTATTTTTGTGTCTTGCTATTGCGTCCAAACGAATAGCCAACACTGAAACAAGTCAAACATAAGCTGATGACAGCAATCAAGCCTTCGATGGTTAACATAAGCAAAGTCCTCCACTATTAGATTTCCGCAAGCGGATTTCTATGTAAACAGAGGTCACAGTCCTCTGGAAAAGGACTAACCGCCTACCGTTATGGTAGCACCCAAGAATATTATATCGAATATTTGTTCGGAAATCAATAGGCTTCACGAATTTTCATTCGTTGAAGCGACAGCTCCTTTTTTTAAGGCTTTAATATATTCCAGCATCCGCAAGGTTACATAAGGCAAGGATTACAATAAAGAGATATCTTAGTGTTATGGCAAATCAGAAATTGAGAAAGATATATTTTGAGTTTTAGGTGAAAAAGAAAAGATATTTTTGGAATAACAAAATCTGAAGGTGTTAAAGTTATATCCTTTAAAAACCAATTCCCCGAATTCGGGGGAATTGGTTTTTTTATCAGGTTCTCACCCAAACACAACTTCAAACATTTCCTTGAAACGCACTTCGTAAGTATGTGCTTCTTTTATCTTTCCAAGGCCGTTGGCGGCGATTTGTCTGCGTTCGGCATCATGCTTTAGGTAGTAGTCGCATTTTGCAAGTAAATCTTCTTTTGATTCGAATAGAACAAGGTCCTCGCCCGGAATAAAGTGCTCGTAAAAGTCTGCCTGGAAGTTGGACATAAGAAATCCGCCGGCCCCCATAATATCCATGCATCTGAGAGGAATGCCGGAACGTATCGAGCGGAGTGAGATGTTCAGGTTAATGTCACTGTTTGCAAACACGTAAGGCATATCGTTGTAGTAATCCACCGGCCCCATATTGTGAATGTGTGGCAGCTCCGGTGTAGGATTTTTGGTATATATGTTAGTTGTAAAATGTTCTGACACTGCACCAAGCAAGTCTTTGCGCTCCATAGCAGCAAGTTTTCTTGCGATGAAGTAGTGTGCATAGAGATATTCTACAGTCTCCACCCCATCTTTGCTTGGTTCCAGAGGAACGTTTTTTTGCAGTTCCTTTATGATTTCATTACTAAGAAGTTCCTCTATAAAATAGCAGCCATACACTTTTAACTGTGCAGCCATAATGGCATCCAGATATCCCGAAACGTAAGGCGGCAGATCTGAGAACTTGTCAAAGAAGTTGTGCTGTTCATTATACATAGAACCTACAAAAGAAACAGGTGCTTTGTATTTAACGCCTTTATCATTCGAAAGTTGGCGTTCAAGACGATTGATGTTTACTGCAAGAGGGGCATAGTAAACAGTGTTAATGCCCTTTTGCTTTAAGTCAAGATACTGCGCACTGTCAAATATAAATACATAATTGCACGGGTTTATAATGGTGTAGGAGTACAGGTATACAACCGGATTGTCGTAAACCAGTGATATGTATGGAATGTTGTGTTTTTTGCAATTGTTAGAGATGGAAGGGCTGTAGTTAAATGTAAAGACGCAGTCGTATTTGACCGACATAGCTTCTTCAAATATATTATTAAGTTCTGCGCTTACGCGCTCGCGCATAAGCTTTGTTGATATTACATGATGAGTATGCCCCATATTAGTCAGGGCTTCACACACATCTTCTATTCCGAAATTCTTCCATTCAAATATAAGTACTTTCATAATTCCTCCTGATGATTATTTAGGAAATGCCATATCAATCATCTGTAATAGACGGGTCTGATAGGTGTGCAATTTCTTAACCTTTTCATATCCGTTCCGGGCAATTTCCATACGTTCGTCGTCGTGTGCCAGATAGTAGGCACATAACTCTTTAAGGCTTTCCGGGCTGTCATAGGCCACTAAATCTTTGCCAATCTCGAAAAACTCAGGAAGTTCAGCCTGATAGTTAGTGATAAGAAAACCGCCGCAACCAAGTACATCAAAAACTCTTAGTGAAAGACCTGAACGAATGGACTTAGCAGTTATATTTAAGTTGATTTTGCTTCTATTAAATATAATTGGCATCTCGTCCAATGAGCGGGCAAAGCCACGGTTGTTAATTCCCGGCATGGAGCTTGTGTCGCTTCTTGTATAGAAATCTACATTGAAATTGTCAGAAAGCATTTTTAGCAGACGAAGACGTTCTTGTTCTGCCACTTTTACACTGACATAGTATTGTGATACCAGGGCTTTATTGTTTGTACGGGCACCATCAGGAAATGTATAGCAGTCCGGCATGCATGACATAAAGGTATCCACAAAGCGGTCGGATATAACATCTTCTATAAAGTTGTATCCGTATACTTTCAGCTGTGCTTCTATAAGCCCTTGGACATACCCTTTCTCATATTCAGGAAGTTTGGCCTGGTTGAAAGGACATTTTTCCTGATAGGTAGAACCGATAAATGATATGTCACAGGTGTATTTATCAAGAGTCGCCCTGTCAGCTTTGGCAATTACATCGTCTGTGCGTGAAACATTGGTTGCCAGAGGAATGTGAAATATATGTCCCGGATTGTAAGGTTCAAATTCGTTGTAAAGCATGCGGTCAAAGAGGAATACGCGGTTACACTTGTTCTTTATTGAGTTGGAGTAAAGCTCCAGCACGGGACTGTCAACAATAAGTGATATGTAGGTTATGCCACCAATCTCGCATACATCCGACAGCCATGGGAAGAAGTTGATGGTAAAAACAAATGAGTATCCCCCGGATAATATGTCAGGTGAAAATCTTTTTACACATTCTGAAGGAAGCAGATTTTTGTCGTACATTTCTGCAGTTTCTTCCTTTACGTCAAGTCCAAGGGACTTGAGTGCATCTGTTACGTCTGGCTCGCACAGGCTTCCATAGCGATATATATAAACTTTCATACGTGGTTCTCCATTCTAAGTATTTACTGAAAACTCTAAATCAATTATAATAGATATTAAGATTAAAAACAATTGTGAAGAGGTAACTAATATGGATAAATTTGAAAAATGTATCACCAATGCAAATGATATTTATGTGTATTTTGAGATTGCCAATATGGTGGAGCCTGAAAGGATTCTGGATGTAGGGATGTTTTTAAAGCGTATGGGAGCAATTTCAAGACAGGCTATGCTTAGGACGATTGACGATGATATATATATGTGTGGAATAGATTGTATGGAAGAGTGTCAAGTGGGTGTATATGACAATGTATATAATCGCATCGAGAAGATGAGTGATGTGTGCAGTGACAGTGTAGACTGTAAATTGGGAAAATATGATTTGGCATATATGATGCGATTGGAAGAGTCTTTGGCCGGAAAATTATGGACGATGGTTTCTAAATGTTCTAAGTATGCAGTGGCAGAAAAGAAGGGGTTTGAAAAAAATAGAGAATTTATGGGTGATTGCATTTATAAAGATATGAAACTTGATGACGATGAATATGTAATCGTAATATTTGGCTAGGAGGAATTCATGCATGGATACAAGAATATATGTTATGACACATAAAGAGTATGTAAAGCCGGAAGATGATATGTATATTTCGCTACATGTTGGAAAGGCTCTTGGTAATGATTTCGGATATGTGGGAGACGACACTGGGGATAATATATCTGAAAAGAATCGTAATTATTGTGAGCTTACGGGAATGTATTGGCTTTGGAAGAATGTGAAGTGTGACATAGTTGGTATATGCCACTATAGGCGTTATTTTGTGGTTGATGAGGACTTTATTAAGAAGGATTATATAGAGTCAGTGCTTTCAGAGTATGATATTATCGTTCCGGGGAGTGCAATGACTCCGGGTGAAACTGTTGGTAAACATTATGAGAAAGAACATTATTGGAAGGATATGCAGTTGTGCCGCGATGTCATAGGTGAAAAATATCCTGAATATCTTGATGCATTTGACTTGTGTATGAATTGCAATATGTTTTCTGTAGGAAATATGGTTATTACTAAGAAGGAAATATATGATGAATATTGCCAATGGCTTTTTGATGTTCTTTTTGAGGTTGAGAAAAGATGTGATATAAGTGAGTATGATACATTTCAGGCCAGAATCTACGGCTTTCTTTCAGAGCGTTTGTTTAGAGTGTGGATGCTTAACAGAAAATATCGTATTCGAGAGGAAGAGATGAGAATGCTTGATCCGCAGGATGCCAATAATGGTGCAAAGTCTGTGGAGTTGAAGTATAAGTATGTGAGTCTGCTTCTTAATCCTCTTGTACAGAAGTACCAAAGAAGCATTGAGGAACCGGTGTTTTGTAGTGAACCGCTTCCAGTGGACTTTAACGGAAAGATTCCTGTGTGGGTTCTTTGGCTTCAGGGTATGGAGCAGGCTCCGGAACTTGTCAGAATGTGTGTAAAGAGTCTTGAAAATAATATCCCGAAAGACGTGGCGGAGCTTAGAGTGCTTACTATTGATAATCTTGCAGATTATATAAGAGTGCCGGACTGGATTATGAAAAAGGTTAATGAAGGTACTATTAGTCTTACACATTTTTCAGATATTATAAGAATGGGGCTTTTGTACAGATATGGAGGTATGTGGATTGATGCCACGTATTATGTCAACCGGCCGATGCATAAGGGAATGTTTGAAAGAGAGTTCTTTACCTTGAGACAGGCTAAGTCGAAGTGGCGTGCGGATATAGTGCAAGCCAGATGGGCAGGGAATTTTCTTGTGGTAAAGCCGGGGAATTTGCTGGCAAAGTTTGTGCTGGAGGCATTTTATGAGTACTGGAAGGTGTCTGATAAGATGATTGATTATTTTCTTATAGATTATGTTATAGCACTTGCCTATAATACTTTACCACAGGTAAAAGAGATGATTGATAATTGTCCGTACAGTGAACCGCAGATATTTGAGCTTGCGGAGGTGTTGAATTCTAAGTGGAGTCAGGAAAAGATAGAAGCACTTACGGCAGATACTGCATTTTTCAAGCTGTCCTATAAGGTGCCTGTGGCAAAAGAAAATGTTGTTGGGGAAAAGACATTTTATGGATATTTGGTAGAAACTGTGTTATGATTACTTTATATTGCCAGTGTGAGGTGCGAGTATGAAAAATAATATGACATTTTATGAGTTTTTAAAGAATAATGCGATGGAGTACGGTGATAATCCTGCTGTGTTGTATGATACATTTGAGGTGAGTCATAAGACTCTTTTTGAAGATGCGGTTAACAAGGCTATTCACCTTAGAAGGTTTGCAGGGGAGAAGATTGCTATTTATGGTCCGGCATCTTACCGCTGGATTGTTAATGTGTTTGGCACAATTCTGGCAGGCAAGGATGCCGTTTTGGTGGATTTCTTTGTACCACAGGATGTTAGAAGTGATATGCTTGCGAAAACTAAGATGGATTACATACTTTGTTCTACTAACCAGTATATATTGTCAGACGCCGATGCAACTATTATTGATGGGGCTGAGAAGGATGATGTTACAGGGCTTTCTTATGATGAGAGCCTTGCTGAAGGTAATATTATTATGTTTACGGCTATCAGAGAAGAAAGTGATAAGCCGGTGGTTCTTGATATGAAAGATTTGCTCAATACGGTAGTTAATGTGAATGGTTATTGCAAATGTACTTCTGATGACAGAGTGCTTGCACAGATTTCATGGCATTATATTATGGGACTGTTGTATACATTAATCTGGCCCCTTAGCAATGGTGCCTGTGTTTGTGTGGGCAGAGGGTTGAGACATATTGATTCAGACACATTTTATTATAATCCGACTATACTGCCGGGAACGCCATCGATGATAGAGCACGTTAAGAGATGTAAGGCATTTAACGAAGAACTGCGTATGGTTATTGTTGGGGGTGCACCGTGCAGTGATAAGTTGTATGAAGAATTATCGCAGAAGAGTTTTGATCTTTATATGGTGTATGGTATGGAACAGACCACGGGAAGTATTGCAGTCAGCTGTAATAATAAGGATTCTTATGAGATGTTTGATGCCAAGAATATACGAATTGCCGGAGATGGGGAGATTCTTGTGTCAGGTGCCTGTGTGATGGTAGGATATGACAATGATGTTGAGGCCAATACGCGGGTAATTACAGAGGGCTGGCTTCATACAGGTGATTACGGAAGGATTAATGATGAAGGCAGGTTGGAAGTAATTAAACGTAATCCGGATATTATATTATTATCTACAGGGGAAAAGATTAGCAGACTCGTTATGGATAGGGAGATAAGTAGTCTTCCGGGGATTGTGGAAGGTCATGTTGAACTGAAGGAGGATAAGCTGGTTGCAGTTGTAACACCTATAGAAAGTGGTGCTAATCCGGACAAGATTAAGATGCGAATAGACCGTTACAATGATAAAAAGGGATATCGATTCAGAATTCAAGATGTTGAAGTTAGGGGTTAAGTTTTTTAATATTTTGTCGATATATTGTGTATAGAAAAGTATTTATTAAGTCTTAACAGACGGAACGGAGAGGTCATGGAGGATTTAAGAACACAGCAGATAGAGGCGTTGCAGGTTGCAGCACCGTACTGTGAGAAGATGATAGGTGCACTTAAGAGTATGATTGAGGAGTTTTCAGGTAACAGACAGGAAGACACTGATGAGTATATGAAGGGTGTTGTTGACGGATTGAATTGGATATTTGAAGTGTACAATGGAACGAGTTCGCTCATTAATGAGGGCGGCGAAGTCATTAATAAAGATGAGGTTAATGGTTGCGTTGCCAAGCTGAGTGCTGCAGCAGATGATACTGCGAAAGCGGAGGCCTTTAAGGGAATACTTGAGTTCGTTGTTAAGTTCAAGACAGAGGCAGACAAGTATGTTTCTGGTGAAGATGCTAATTAAATCATCCATATAAATTAGATGAAGAAGCCTTATGGACCGTGCGCTGGTTCATAAGGCTTCTTTATTGTATGTTATACATATCCGTTAAACATCATACCTGCATATGCAGATGTGTTGTAAG
>JAFQIQ010000314.1 GCA_017397445.1 Lachnospira sp. | reverse complement strand
GCATCATTGACACCATCTCCGGTCATAGCAACTATATTGCCACGACGTTGCCAGCTTTGAACAATACGTATCTTATTCTCCGGAGAAACTCTGGCATATACAGATATTCTTGCAATCTTTTCGTCAAGCTCGTCATCAGACATAGCATCAAGCTCAACTCCCGTCACAGCCATATCACCATCTTCATATATACCTATCTGTTTTGCAATAGATACTGCCGTCACCTTATGGTCTCCCGTTATCATAACAGGACGAATTCCGGCCATCTTTGCATCCGCAACTGCCCTTACTGACTCAGGACGCGGTGGATCTATCATTGCCACCAATCCCAAGAATACCAGGGAATTCTCTGCTTCCATAGAAAGGCTTTCATCGCTCTCTTTATAGGCAAATGCTAATACTCGCAAACCATTTCTTGAAAACTGCTCATTCATTGCAATTATTTTTTCTTTCTCAGCTGCTGTCATAGATACGATACCATCCGAATATCTCACAGAAACACACCTGTCAAGCAACACATCCGGAGCTCCCTTTGTGAGAATTGTCGGAATTCCATGAATAGAATACTTAGTACTCATAAGTTTTCTGTCAGAGTCAAATGGTACTTCTTCCATACGCTGCATAAAGCCTCTTACAGTCTCCTCATGGATACCATTCAAAGCATCAATATTTCTAAACATTTCCAACAAAGCATATTCCGTAGGGTCTCCAATACCTTTTCCATCCACTATGGCTGAATCATTGGTGAGAACCGCATCATACAACAGATATCTCTGTGTCTGATTCTTAATATCCAACTCATGTGGCTTAAGTGTTTTCCCGTCCACGTACACATCCTGCACAGTCATCTTATTCATAGTAAGCGTTCCTGTTTTATCAGAACATATAACGGACACACATCCCAAACTTTCAACAGCTTTCAATTGTTTTATAACTGCATTTTCTCTGGCCATTTTCTGGGTTCCAAAGGCCTGAACTATGGTCACTATCGAACTTAACGCCTCCGGAATAGCCGCTACAGCCAAAGCAACAGCAAACATCATAGAATCCAAAACAGGCATTTGTCTATACAGGCAGAGCAAAAACACTAATCCACATATTATCATTATAAGCACTGCCAACTTCTTACTAAACGAATCCAAACTTTCCTGCAAAGGTGTTTTCCTTTCCTTTGCTGCATTCATAAGCCCTGCTATTCTACCGATTTCTGTATTCATTCCTGTAGCTGTAATCAACACTTCCGCTCTTCCATACGTTACAAGACTTCCGGAATGCACCATATTAATTCTATCTGCCAGAGTCGCCCTTGCATCAATATCCACATCAGCCTTATCCACATTTACCGATTCACCTGTAAGCGAACTCTCATTAACCTGCAACGAGTAATTAGCAATTATTCTTCCATCAGCAACAACCATATCACCGGCTTCAAGCACAACAATATCTCCCGGCACTATATCTTTCGACTGTATTTCCTGCTTAACACCGCCTCTTATAACCTTCGCACCCGGCGATGATAATTGTTTCAAACTCTCCAGAGATTTCTGGGCCTTAACATGTTGAACAGTTCCAAGCACCGCATTTAAAAGAAGCACCAGTAATATAACAACTGTACTTTCAACATTACCTGACACAAGAGAAATACTTGCCGCAATAATAAGTATAACTACAAGCAAATCACAAAACTGCTCCAGAAAAACCTGCAATATACTTTTCTTTTTTCCTTCCTTAAGAATGTTTTCACCATACTTTTCTCTTGCACTCACTACCTGTTCGCTGTCAAGTCCTCTTGCAGTAACACCGTATCTTTCCATAAGTATTTCTTTCTTTTCGTTCCAGACTTCTTTCGTACCAAACTGCATCTTCGCTTCTTCCATAACGAACTCCTTTCTTAATGCGTTAGCGCAATGAAAAAGAGACTTTCATTGCACAATCTTAATGTACAATAAAAGTCTCGTTCCTTACATAAGTGTACAGTCCGGTTGAATCCCCGGTCATACCAAACCCTTCAGTATAACCTCATCCAACGAGATGACGAAAAGTACAACATCCATACAGATGCGAACTACTCCCTAATATTGAGGAAATATTATCACGTCACACCCTTGTCTGTCAAACTAATTTTTCTTTACCGCTTTGAAACTCATCAAACTAAATAATGTTCCTGAAAGAATCACCAAAACAAATAATAACACAAATGGTACCATATCATCACCTGTAGACGGCGATTCATT
>JAFQIQ010000313.1 GCA_017397445.1 Lachnospira sp. | reverse complement strand
TTGAATCCCATGTTCGGGGCTGCTGCGATGAGTCTTTCAAGCTTTTGTGTAGTTACTAATGCACTTCGCTTAAATTTTGTTAAAATATATGATGACTCAAAAGATAAGAAAATTAAAAGGGTTGAGTTTGCGTATGATAGCGCATCTGATAATAATGTAATGCAGGAGGAAATTAAAATTATGGAAAAGACAATGGTAATTGAAGGAATGATGTGTGGACACTGTGAGGCACATGTAAAAAAGGCGCTTGAGGCGTTAGCTCAGGTTGATGAGGCTGTAGTAAGTCACACAGAAGGAACGGCAGTTGTTAAGCTTAATGCGGATATCGATAATGCGGTGCTTACGGAAGCTGTTGAAGCACAGGATTACAAGGTGGTTTCAGTGCAATAAAGAGTTCGCAGTTGTGTTACGAATTCGGCGATTTAGGGGTGATTCTCAGTAGCCTGAATATAAAAGTTGGGAAGGAGATTGATTAATATGTCAAAGAATACGACAATTAATGACATGATTGAAAGAAGAAGTGTTAAGAAATATAAGCCTGATATGGTGCCAAAGAATATTATTGAAGAGATCGTTAAAGCGGGTACTTATGCGGCTACCGGCAGGGGGTTACAGTCCCCGATTATTGTTGCTGTGACGGACAAAGCTGTACGTGACAGGTTGTCTAAAGCTAATGGTGCTATTATGGGAACACCGGACGGGTATGATCCGTTTTATGGTGCACCGGTAGTTTTGGTGGTTCTTGCCGATAAAAACTGTAACACATATGTGTATGATGGCAGTCTTGTCATGGGGAATCTTATGCTGGCAGCACATTCACTTGGTATCGGAAGCTGTTGGATACACAGAGCTAAGGAAGAGTTTGCGATGCCAGAGTGGAAAGAATGGCTTGCTTCGCTTGGAATAGAAGGCGAGTATGAAGGCATAGGTCATTGCATTTTGGGGTATGCGGATTATGCTAAGGGAGAGGAGCCAGTAGCAAAAGATAGGAAAAAAGATTATGTCAGATTTGTAGAATAATTAATATAGTAACAGTGATGTGCTTTGGCATATCACTGTTATTTTTTGTTTGTTGTTAAAAATGTACAAAAAAGTACAATTGTTTTATGAAAGTGGTGGCAAAATGTGCTAAATGTCTGTGTTGACATTAATATCACAAAATGGTAAAATATAGACAATTATAGGGGTCGGTTTTCATATGCGAAGAAAGGTAACTATGCCACTAAGTTACTGTTGTTGAATTGATTATCGATGCCTTTATATTTTAAAAATATTTTATTAAGGAGGAAAAGGCTAATTATGAGAATTAGAAAGTTTAAAAAGATGGCAGCCGCTGTTATGGCAGCAGTTTTAGCTATCACTGCAATTCCGGTTATGGGTTTGGCTAGTGCTAATGCAGAAGATGCTGCAGCTACAGCATGGTATGTCAATGCTGATGATTTGGATGCTACAGCATTGGCAGGCGGTTATGATACTGCTATGACAGAGAATAAGGCTGTTGGTACAGAGAATTATTATGAATTGTTGTCTGTACAGTCAGTAGAAGATGCTAAGTTTAAGATTAAGATTGCAAAGGTTGCTGAAGGAAGTGAAGCAGCTTGGACATATGGTGGTAAGGCTTTTACACAGGCTATTTATCTTACAGGTGGTGCTAAGAAGAACTACAACTCTATTAAGTTCACTGTTCCTGAAGGCAAGGTTGCTAAAGTTACTATGCTTGCAGCTGCTAAGTCAGCAAGTGAGTCGTTAGTTACATACTATGAGTTGTCTAATGGCAATAAGCAGGTTAAGCTTGATGCACTTGCTTATGGTGAGGTAGGTAAGTTTGTTATTGAAGATCTTACATCAGGTTCATATGCACTCGGTGGCACTAATGGTGCATATGTATATTACCTTGAGGTTAAGTATGTTGATAAAGATACTTTTGATGCAGAGAAAGACCTTACACATACAGCAGAGGTTAAGATTTCAGCAGATACAACCGTGGGTACTAATGGTTTTATGACACTTACATCAACAAATGAAAAGATTAAGTTATCTATCCATGGTGAAGGTACAGAGCCGGAGTATAACGGTGTGAAGTATTCTAAGTATATTAATCTTACAGGTGGTTTGAAGTCTTCAGGACAGGCGGGTATTAAGCTTGTTGTTACAGAGACATCTAATATCAATGTTGTTGCACAGGCAAAGAGTGATTCAGAATCTTTGTTGTTTTTGTATGACTCTAAAGGTAATAAGGTAGAGTTTAAGGATACAGCATTAGTAAAAGGTGAGTTGAAGAAGTTTACACTTGCTAATGTTGCACCGGGAACATACTATTTTGGTGGCTCTAATGGTGGTTATATCTATATGATGTCTATGGAGAAGGTTGACACAAAGGTTCTTGATGCATTTGATGCAGCTACAGTAGAGGTTCTTAAGCAGTTCCCTGTCAATGCTAAGGGTGAAGGTGTAATGGCTGCGGATACAGCTGTTGGTACCGGTAATTTCTTTACATTAGTGAGCAAGGGTGAGAAGACTAAGTACATTACTTATGCAGAAGGTTCAGAGCTTAAGGATGGTGATACAAAGTATGCTACTTCTTTAAGACTTGATGGTGGTGCTAAGACAAGTGGTCAGTCATGTATTAAGGTTACACTTACAGAGATGGCAAAGATTACTGTTATTTCCGGTGGAAAGAATGATAAGGGCAGCGAGTGGGGATATGTTCCTGTTGGCGGTTCAGCATTTACAAAGTTTGGTGCACCATTGACAAAGGGTGAAGTTTCAGAGAATTCAGTTTCTGATTTGTTGCCGGGTGAGTACTATATCGGTGCTACACAGGGTGCAGATATTGTTAAGATTCTTGTTGAATATGATTCAGCAGATAAGCCTGTAACACCATGGGAGGATGTTGCAGCTCCTACAATTACTAACGTATCTGTTAGTGAGACAACAGGTAACTTTATAGTTGATTTTACAGGTAAGGTTGACAAGTTTGAAGGTGCTGATTACCTTATGATTTCTATGCAGTCTAATGGTCATGAAGTATCTTCAACAAAGATTACAAGTGCGAAGGCAACTTCAGCAGAAATCGTTCCATACGCTAATGGAGATTATGTATTTACTATTACAGCAGTAAGAAATGGTGAAGCATATAAGACAAGTGAACCATATGAGTATAAGGGATTCATGCTTATGCTTAAGGCACCAAAGTTCCGTATGCTTGAGAGCATTGGTGGCGGTAGCGTATATGTTGACTGGGTAGCTAATGAGTATTGCAAGAGCTATGATGTATATTATAAGCTTGCTGCGGATGCAGACTTTACAAAGGCTGGTTCAACAGAAGGTGATGATTATACAATCAAGGGTCTTACAGTAGGCAGTACATATACTATTAAGGTAGTTGGTAATGAAGACGGCACAACACGTACAGCTGAATGGACAGGTGACGTAGTTGTTACTGAAAAGAAAGCAGATAAGAACTGGAATGCAGCTATCACAGGTTCAAGCCAGACAGCTACAATCACAGTTACAGATGCTAACGGTACATCAACAGCATTAGGCTTTGATGTAAGTGATGCTTCTAAGGATAAGACACAGGTTAAGGATGCTGCAGATGTTGTTAATACAACAGGTAAGGTAGAAATCGCTAACAAGGGTGGCGGTAAGATGTCTGACTCAGAGGATGGTTTCCATTACTATTATACAATGGTTAACCCTAACACAGAGAACTTTAAGATGTCCGCTACATTTACAATTGTAGATCCTACAGGTTATGACGGACAGTCTGGTTTTGGTATTATTGCTACAGACGTTCTTGGTGTTAATATGTTTGGTGATGGTACATACGTACATAAGAACTTTAACAGCGTTGGTACATACTACTATGGTATTTCAAGCAAGGGAATGGCTGATTATCCATCATTCAGATATGTTTCAGGACATACTAATGCAGATCCTTCAGTAGTTCCTGAGGCAGGTCAGAGAGTTAACACAACTAAGAAGTTTACAGGAAAGACACCTATTGAGGTTGGAAAGTCTTATACATTTACACTTGAGAAGACTAATGAGAAGTGGATTGGTACATTTGACGGACAGTCATATGATATCACAGATACAGCAATTCTTTCAGCTCAGGAAGATGGAAGCTTTGCAGTTGGTGTATTTGCAGTTCGTTGCATGGGTGTAGAAATCTCTGACATTAAGTTTGAGACATCTGAGAGTACAGGTGTAACTGCAGTTGTTAAGGATAATAAGGTAACTCCTGATACAAGAATTTACTCAACATCAACAGTTGGTACAGAGAATTATGAAGTTATTTATGCTTCTAATGTAGCAGGTACATTGATTGTTACTGCTCCGGACGGAACTTCACACATAGCAGTTATGAAGGCTGATTCAGTAGCAAGATTGACAGTAAAGCTTGCTGAGGGCAAGAACAATGTTGAGACAACATTTATTCCAGATAAGGATGTTGAATTGACATCTTATGCAGATATTAATAAGAGTATTACAGTAGAGTACAAGAAGGTTGGTAAGGCTGACGGTGCTCTTTGGGTATCTCCAACAGGTACAGCATCAGGCGAGGGAACAAAGGAAAGTCCTATGTTACTTCAGAACGCTGTTAAGTATGCACAGCCGGGTCAGACA
>JAFQIQ010000312.1 GCA_017397445.1 Lachnospira sp. | reverse complement strand
TCTCATAAAACACTTCTCTTCCCTTAGCACACATAAGGCAAAGCATCATTCTGGTGCCCGGAGCTGTAATTCCTGTAACATATTCTTTAAGTTTTTCAAGGACCTGACTTCCTATATGGGCCCTCTGATAATCCGGAATTACTATCAAATCCTGTATATAACTGATAACTGCACCATCACCTACAACTCTTCCCATACCAACTGCCATATCACCATCATAGGCAGTAACTATCTTAAGGCTGTTGTTAAGCGCCGTCTGCGCCTGTTTTCTGTCTAATTTCACCCACCCCACCTTAGCTCTGAGTTCAAGATAAGTATCCACATCTTTGTAATCTTCTCTAAATGTAATCATCATTAACTCCTTATCATCCATACATCACGGAAAGTATACACGTTTTTTTTGAAAAAGTAAATAATAACCTAAAATGTATTTATATATATAATTTATATGTAGAAATTTTTTCAAACAAGTATTATAATGTATTGTAAAATATTATAATACATTATAAGGCGGTATGATATGATAACAGTAGCAAATGATTTATCAGGAGATTTTACTAGCGTACAGGAAGCTGTTAATGCTCTTCCTGATGACGGCGGTATAATATTTATAAAGAAAGGCACTTACAAAGAACGTGTAGAAATACTTAAAGACAACGTAACCTTGATTGGAGAATCTGCAGGCGAAACTATTATCACTTATGATTACTACGCATTTATGCCTATGGAAGACGGAACTAACAGAGGAACTTTCCGTTCATATACTTTTTTGGTTCACGCTAACAACTTTAATGCTTTTAATCTTACATTTGAAAACTCTTCCGGATTTGGAAAAAAAGTCGGACAAGCAGTTGCCGTATACGCTGAAGGCGATAAAATCACTTTCAAAAACTGCCATATGTTAGGACATCAGGACACACTTTTTACAGGTCCATTACCACTCAAAGAAAAGCAGCCGGGCGGTTTTGTTGGTCCAACAGAATTTGCACCTAGAATTCCGGGGCATCAGCTTTACGAAGACTGTTACATTTGCGGAGAAGTCGATTTTATATTTGGAAGTGCTATTGCATACTTTAAGAATTGCGAACTGTTTGCACTTAACAGAAATGAAGAAATCAACAGCTTCTATACTGCTCCTTCTACATACGAAGACCAAAAGTACGGATATGTGTTTGAAAGCTGCACTCTTACAGGTAATTGTCCTGACAGAACTGTTATGTTAAGTCGTCCTTGGCGTAATCATGCTAAAGCAGTATTCCTTAACTGCAACATGTCCTCACAGATTACCGAGATCGGATTCCACGACTGGAAGAAACCTGAATCACACGATACATGTTTCTATGCAGAATATAATTGTAGCGGAGAAGGCTATGTACCTGACAAGCGTCCTTATTACGTTCATCAGTTAACCGAAAGCGAAGCTTCTGAGTACACTCAAGAAAAGGTTATCGGTTTCTAATAATTTCTACCTGAATAAAAGGGGCTGTAAAAACAGCCCCTTAATTAATACTCATATCTTAATCACTTTTTCACACCAGGCACCGAACCCAACAACTCTCCATTAGAAAAAACTTGTAAATCCATACCATCAGTTGAATTAGCACTTCCCTTTGGTACTTGAAAAACAACCGCTGTTTCATAAGTCTGTCCTGATTTAATATTATAATTCTTCAAACTAGTCATATCATTAACAAGAATAGATGACGACTGAACTATAGTCTTTCCATCAATAACCAGTTTAAACATAATAGGTTTAGAATCCGTGTTAGCAACTATATCGCTTCCACTGTTATTCTTAACATCAAATTCAAATCCAAAAATCACATAATCCGTATTAGCCGGGACACTAAAAAGTCCATCCTCCGGGTATCTGCTACCTTTTTCATAACCTTTATACGTAACAGTTGTACCATTAAGTCCCAAACCATTAGCCAGGTCCGTCATAACAACTCCTGTTGCCGTAGTCGCTCCGCCCTGGGAAGGTACCTGATTACTCTGTCCCGGTGCCTGTGTTCCCTGTTGATTATTCTTATCAGCTGATGTCGCACCTTCTGTAGGTTTTTCACCCTTATTCTGTTCTATTACTATCTGCTGTTGCTGTTGCAATCCGTCTCCATTGTATTTTAAAACAACTCCTGCAATATATTCTGCAATCAAATCATTATCCTGCCCGTTAATAGTAATGTCTTTACCGCAACCGGTTGCAACAAATACCAACAAGACAACTAAAAATAATGTCGCCGTTTTCTTCATCCTAATCTCTCCCAACTATAATTAAACTCATATATTAACTACAGTATATCACGCCTTTGCATCAAGGTCAAACCAAAAACGCACACCATCAGAGACATTTTCAACGCCGTATGACTTACCATAGGAATCCATAATAGCCTTAACTATTGACAAGCCTATTCCATTACCGCCATATTCTCTTGTTCTTGCCTTATCGACCTTGTAAAATTTGGTCCATATTTTCTCCATATCAGCATTCGGTATATGATTTCCTGTATTAAATACAAAAACACGCACCACATCCCCCATATACACTGCCCTAACCTTAATAAGAAGTTCACCTGCACAGTGATTAATAGCATTAGTCAAATAATTAGTGAACACTTCTTCAACTTTATATTCATCAGACCAAACATCCATAATCTCTTTATCATACTCGAAAGAAATTTTTATACCTTTCTGACCTGCTCTTAATTCGTTAGCTGCAATACATGATTTAATCATGCTTACAAGGTCAAATCGTTCCATTATAAGCTCTTCATTACCGAATTCAATCTGATTAAGAGTAAGCAACTTCTTAACCATAGAGTTCATCTTTGCAGCTTCATCAATAATAACGTCGCAATAATATGCCATACTCTCAGGATCATCCGTAACGCCTTCTTTAAGGCCTTCAGCATATCCTTGAATCAATGCAATAGGAGTCTTTAACTCGTGAGAAACATTGGATATAAAGTCTGAACGCATCTCATCAATCTGCGTCTTTCTCTCCACATCTCTTTGAAGTTCTATATTAGCGGCCTTTAACTTAGAAATATTATCTTCAAGTCGCTCTGACATATAATTCATACTACTTCCAAGCACACCTATTTCACTCTTATCATCACCTTCATATCTGGCATTAAAATCCATATCAGCCATCTTCGTAGCAATATTTGATAATTCTTTAATCGGTTTAGTAAAATAATTAGAAAATGCAAAAGATAGCACCATACCAATCACAAGCACAAAAATACCAATATACATAATAAATTTATTGGAAATCGTTACATTATCACGGATACCCTGAACCGCCATTCTTAGCATTATGAAATCACCGCTGTCCAAAGTCCCCCACAACTCGTAATAATCTCCAACAAGTCTTGCATCATATATCTTTTGCAATGTGTAATTATCTTTTTCCACGATAATCTCTCTCTTATCAAGACCCGAAATATTATTAAATTCAATAACAGGACCCTTATCATGCGGTCTTTTATCGCCATCTGTAGGTTTTTCAGTATTAATTGCTCCATCAGATTGGTCATCGGCAGGCTTTGAAGGATTTTCCAACTTATCAAATCCACCATTCCCACCGGGTTGTTCCGGCATAGGTGCAACTCCATCAAACATAGCACCATTAAACATACTCAAACGCAATCTCTCTACCATATCTGCCACACCATTAATATTAGTGTATATGGCTGACCAGTCACTATCAACAACCAACACGGACACTCCTGTACCGTTCGTCTTTAACTCAATATTATCCTCCAACTGCTCCTCACTCAATGCTCCGCTACTATACTGTGATACCTGACTATTGATATAATCATATTCATCTATCATCTGATTCTGCTTATCCATTAAGTAAAAACGTTCTGCCTGAGTTCTATTAAGCACAAGTACAATAATCAGCAATCCCGATATTAAAAGCGTCAGCATTAATGTAATCTTTACCTTTATCGAATGTCTGCCCATCTATAGCACCTCTGTCCCATCCATATCAAATAAAAACATTAAAACTCAAACTTATAACCCATACCCCAAATAGTCTTGATATAGTCACCTTTCTGCCCCATCTTTTTTCTGAGTTTCTTTACATGTGTGTCAATAGTTCTGGCATCCCCAAAATAATCATAATTCCACACATTGTTAAGGATTTTTTCCCTTGAAAGTGCAATCCCTTTATTCTCAACAAAATAAGTCAGAAGCTCAAACTCCTTATAGCTTAATTCAATCTCTTCGTTATCAATCTTTACAATATGCGCTGTTTTATCTATAAGTATTCCTCCAACGTCAATACACTCAGCAACATCGAAATTATACGCCCTCCTAACAAGGGCATCCACCCTCGCCGTAAGAATCTTCGGACTAAAAGGTTTACTTATATATTCATCAGCTCCACATTCAAACCCCTGTAATTCATCCCGCTCTTCACTCTTAGCCGTAAGCATAATAATAGGCACCTTTGAATCTTTTCTAATCTGTTTGCACACTTCCCAGCCATCCAGTTTCGGCATCATGACATCCAGAATAACTAATGAAATATCTTTATTATTATAAAATACATCAATGGCTTCTTCCCCATCTGCTGCTTCAATAACTTCATAATTATTCTTTGATAAAAAGTCATTAACAAGCTTCCTCATTCTGCTCTCATCATCCACAACAAGCACTTTAACCTTATCCATAAAAGCCTCCATCTTAATTCATCAATAGTTGCAACAACCAGTATGTATCTATATCCTTTATATCACAAAGTTATGTTTAAAATGTGACTAAATTAAAAGACACAAAAAAATCACTAATTGCCTAACTCTTTCTCTCTGGCTTTCAGTTCTTTTTCAAAAGACTTCAATTCTTCTTCCCATGCAGCATACTTATCCTGAAGTTTTCTTTCATAATCAAGAACCGTAGGATTCGTTGATGTTCCCATAATAATAACCATAGCAGCTATGACAATCACTAAAACCACATTAATAATTATCGTCTTTATAAAATAATCTTTATACCTGTCTCTTGACTTTTCAAGCTTATTAATCTTACCTTTCAATTTTGTTACTTCACGCTTACTGTCCATAATATCCTGCACTTCATACTTTACCGGAATCGGACGAATCTTCTCATTCGGAATATCTTCAAATTCATAAAGACGCTGTTGTAAATCCTTAAGATAATCCATGCCAATAAGCGTCCTGAACATTTCTTTATCAAGCAGCTTATTATACAAAGAATAAGCCTGCTTCGGATCTCTAGTATCAGTTTTGGCAGAAACATACCTAATAGCATTCAACTCATGCTTAGCCTCATCTGCCGTTTCCTTCGATCTAAAGTTATATCCGCCTACATTATATCCGGCCGCAGCCTCCCTGTTAGCTTCAGCGATACTTTGACGCACATCTTTATTTTCCATAAATATCCATCCTTTCAGATGTTATGATTTTATCACACACTTGTATTTTTCTTATATTTTACTATTAAACCGGATATTTTACAAGAACAAGTCGGCAAAAACCTCACTCTCAATGTCAACTATATCATCAACTGCAATAATTTCTCCTTCGGACATAACAAGTGCCTGTCTGTATCTGTCAACCTTACAAACACTTCCCTCTGTATACATGTATGTCCCTCCTTCTTTTAACATATCTTTCACAAAATGTGTTACACTAACCAACGGTTTTCTTTCAATTAATTCTTCCAACACTCTGATTTTCTCATCCAATATAATCTTTTCACTATCATCCAGCTCTATCTTCCCCTGAGTTAGCCGGGCTGTTTCTTTAATAGCCGCATCATGCCCTGTAAGTGCTGCAAAGGGCGAAAACTGTGCCGCCCGATTAGATCTGTCCATGGGAGGATGTTTTGTGGACACTGGTCTTTCAAGTTTTATTATGTCATTATAGTTTTTATCCCCCATCATGCCTTGTGACCTCCAATCTGTGTGTTGCGCTCTATAGTAGTTGCTCCCTCTTCAAGATTCATACCTTTAATAATAGCATTTTTACCAAAACGCTTCTTTATATCCAGCATCGCCTGTTGCATCTTCCTCTCTTTCTCAACATCCTTTTCACAAATATTATTAGATTCTTCATCTGCAACACTTTCGCTAAGCCCCATATCAAACAAGCTTATCTGTTCATATATGGGTTTCTTCTTATATTCATCTTCTCCAATAGCATTATTAGCCGCTAGAGTAATCCTTCTTACCAAAAGATTTCTGTCAACAATTCTGTCATAAAGCTCCATAGTTGAAGCTATAATCAATCTTGATGACGACGTATATTGACCTATATTAGCAGTACCGTGTGCATGCTTCGGAATCTTTCTTCCATATGCATCAGTTGTAATATCACCTTTATAAGCTTTCTTGCGCACCGGATCCGTAAGATTCTCTATATCATACCCAACCGTCAATACAATCTGATTGGTAACAAGCCTCTTATCCACCAAATCAAGCGCCAAAAGATCCGTCATCTCTTTTACAATAAGCTTCGCCTTATCCCACTCATAAGCACAATGCAGCACCTGTCCTGCCCCCACACTGTTAGCACTTGGCTTATATGCCTTCACATCCGACATAGTGCAAGGTTCACACCCCCAGGCATGGTCTATAAGGAGTTCTGCATTTACTCCAAACATTTTGAAAAGAAGTTCCTCATTATAATAATCATCTTCCCTACCAAGAGAGCATCTTGCAATATCCCCCATGGTATATATACCAATCTGCTCTAACTTCTTTACATACCCCCGCCCAACTCTCCAAAAATCTGTAAGCGGTCTGTGCCCCCATAGCATACGTCTGTAACTCATCTCATCAAGCTCAGCAATTCTCACACCATATTCGTCCGGTTCCATATGCTTGGCCACAATATCCATAGCCACCTTACAAAGATACATATTCGTACCGATTCCGGCTGTGGCCGTAATCCCGGTCTCCCTAAGCACATCATAAATCATCTTCCTTGCAAGCTGTTCGGCCGTCATTCCATAGGCACTCAAATAATTCGTAACATCCATAAATACCTCATCTACAGAATATACATGAATATCCTCCGGAGCCACATACTTAAGATAAATGTTATATATCCTCGTACTGTATTCCATATACAGTGCCATCCTTGGTATTGCAGTAATATATCCAATTGCCAGCTTAGGATTAGCATCAAGCTCTGTGGCTTCATATGACTCACCTGTTAGTACTCCACCGCGAATCATACCTTTACGCAACCCGTTGGCTTCATTTACTTTCTGAACAACCTCAAAAAGTCTTGCCCTTCCGGGGATACCATATCTTTTTAAAGAAGGCGAAACTGCAAGACATATAGTTTTCTGGGTTCTACTGTTATCTGCCACCACCAGATTGGTAGTCATTGGATTAAGCCCTCTCTCCACACACTCAACAGAGGCGTAGAACGATTTTAAATCTATAGCGATGTATGAATGTGTGTTGTTCATGGTGTGACTCCTTTCCCCACAAGTTGTTTATCTTTTATTATTATACAAAATGTGGTGGGCTAAACGCAACGAGAAAAGAAATGAGTAAAAAATGCTAGAAAAAAGACGCCACCAACCATATCTCTATGATTAATGACGTCATTCATGGAGTAGACGGGAGTCGAACCCGTGTCCAAAAGCCCATTCACTGTTCTTCTACTATTATAGTTGATTATTTCGGGTTGCCCCACATTCCCTCATGTGCACAACAACCAACTATCGTACACACTTGGTAGCTTCATAATACGCCCACTGTCGCAAAGCTTTGACAATGTCGTTTCCTACATAGTCGAAGCCCGGGTCCTAATGTGTAGGTGCACTAGGTCGGACTACTGCCAAATTAGGCAGCGTAAGCTAATTTTTCGTTAGCGTTTATATTTAAGTTTGCGATTTGACGCATCGCCTGCGAATAGCTTCACCAGCTTCAAAACCCCTGTCGAAACCTTTACTACCCCTTGGTAGTGAATGAATTGTAACACCAAAATGCTTATAAGTCAAGTCAACCTGCGGTTGAGATTTTGGGAAATTTCGTCACATTTTTACAGATTTCTAATCTTAAAGTCTTTCGCCGCTTCTCTCTGCTGGTCTTTCTTTGCAATAGTATCACGCTTGTCATAAAGCTTCTTACCTCTCGCAAGACCAATCTCCATCTTAACTTTGCCCTTTGTTATATACACCTGTAAAGGCACAAGTGTAAAGCCTTTCTGCGCTATCTGACCTGCCAACTTATTAATCTGTGCCTTGTGCAAAAGAAGCTTTTTAGGTCTTAGCGGGTCTTTGTTAAATATATTGCCCTTCTCGTAAGGTGTAATATTCATATTAATAACAAAAACTTCGCCGTTAAGAATCTGAATATATGACTCCTTGATAGAACATTTGCCCTGTCTTAAAGACTTAACCTCAGTGCCATGAAGCACGATTCCTGCTTCAAACTTCTCATCAATAAAATAGTCAAAGTACGCCTTTTTGTTGTTAGCAATCAACTTATTGGCTGTTGTTTCCTTTGCCATACTCCCTCCTTATGCAAACTCAAAGTCAATAGTTCTAAGTATTCTATCGGTACCTGCCACAATAACCTTAACCTTCTGACCCAGTTTGTAAACCTTTCCTGTATTTTCATTAATCATCTCGTAATGGTTCTCGTCATACACGTAATATCCGTCTCTCATTGAAGCAAGTGAAACCATGCCCTCAATTGTATTAGGCAGTTCCACATATATGCCCCAGGCTGTCATACCGGATATAACACCCTCAAACTCATCACCAATGTACTTTTCCATATACTGAACCATTTTGAGCTTGTCAGTATCACGCTCTGCATCATCCGCTCTACGTTCTGTAGTGCTTGCATGCTTTGCAACCTCTGAAAGTATCTTGTTATAATGATCAACGCGTTTATCCTTCATCCCACCGTGAAGATTTTCTTTAATGATACGATGAATCTGCAAATCCGGATATCTTCTGATAGGTGATGTGAAGTGGCAGTAATACTTAGCCGCAAGTCCAAAATGTCCCACACACTCTGTAGTATACTGAGCCCTCTTCATAGAACGCAGTGTAAGTCTAGCTATCAGATTCTCCTCTGCAGTTCCTTCAATCTTTGTAAGTAACTTCTGAAGTTCCTTAGGATGCACCTCGTCACCGATTCTTATGGAATAACCGAAATTATTAATAAATGTGCCAAGCTTCGCAATCTTTTCCGGATCAGGATTTTCGTGACTTCTGTATACAAATGGCATCTCCTGCCAGAAATAATCCTCTGCCACAGTCTCATTAGCTATAAGCATGAAGTCTTCAATAATTCTTGTAGCAACATTGCGGTCATAAGGTTTAATCTCTATAGGCTCACCTTTTTCATTAAGGGTAATCTTAGTCTCCGGAAAATCAAAATCCACAGAACCGCGCTTATATCGCTTGTCCCTAAGTATTGCTGCCAATTTTTCCATTCGCTCAAACATAGGAACCAATTCTTTATATTCAGCAATTACAGATTCGTCCTTATCAACAAGAATCTTCTTAACATTAGTATATGACATACGGCGGTCAACCTTGACAACCGTTTCGCATATTTTATGAGACAAAACATTTCCCTTGTAATCGATATCCATAAAACAGCTCAAAGCAAGTCTGTCAACGCCTTCATTCAGTGAACATATACCATTAGAAAGCTTATGAGGAAGCATTGGAATCACTCTGTCAACCAGATATACACTGGTGCCACGCTTCAAAGCCTCTTTGTCCAACGGACTCCCCTCTGTTACATAATGACTTACATCCGCTATATGCACGCCAAGATGAAACAGTCCATCCTCCTCTGTAATAGTTATGGCATCATCCAGGTCTTTAGCATCCTCTCCGTCAATAGTAACCATCTGCATATCCCTGATATCAAATCTTCCACTGTAATCTTTAGAATCCACTTCATCAGGAATATCTTTGAGAGAATTCATTACATTATCAGGAAATTCAACCGGCAAATCATACCCCTTAACAATAGACATAATGTCAGTGCCAGGGTCATTAATATGTCCTATAATCTCTGTAACCTGACCTTCCGGATTCTTTCCTTTGCCACCATAGGCATTAATCTTAACAACTACTTTATGACCTGTAACAGCCCCTAACGACTTTTCCTGTGGTATAAATACATCGTAAGCAATCTTTCCGTTATCAGGTATCACAAAACCATAATTCTTACTTTTCTGATAAGTTCCCACCAACTCTGTAATCTGATGTTCAAGCACATTAAGAACTTTACCTTCTGCACGTCTGTCTTTCTTCTTTTCATTTGTTATGGTGATCCTAACCTTATCCATGTGAAATGCACCATTAGAATCGGATTCTTTGATGAATATATCATCTTCTCTCCCCTCCACAACAACAAAACCAAACCCACGTCTTGTGCTCTCATAGACACCGGTTACGGCTGTTGTTTCAGGCTTACAATATTTTCCCTTTTTAGTTACACCAATAGTCCCCTCAGCCACAAGAGCATCCAAAACCTCCTGAAGCTCGTGACGCTGTTCCTTCGAAACCTGCAAAAGAATAGCAAGCTCCTTTGTTTTCATTGGAACATATAACTCATTATTAAGAATTAAATCTTTCAAAATATTTTTTCTATTATTAAATATTTCCTTTTTCATAACCGGCCTCCTTTCATCATCTATAGTATTAACACATTTTCAAAAAACAACGCTCCTAAGCATTAACTTAAGAGCGTTTTAATAAATCATTAGAAATTCATATTAAGTACTGCCGCAATAATAATGAAAACCGCTACTAATATCTTTGTATATGTAGCAAGTTTTCCTTCCATTGTACGGCCCTTATTCTTACCCCAGTAAGTATCAGACGAACCACCGGCAATTGCGCCAAGTCCGTTCTGCTTACCCTCCTGCATAAGTACAAGAACTGTAAGAAGAATAGCAACTATTACAAAAACAATCATTAATGCAATTCGTATTGTATCTGCCCATGACATTCCAAACATCTATTAACACCTCCTAATCGGTATAAAACTAACACAATGTATAAATTTTATCACACACAATAAAAAATATCAACTAAAAATTGTCAAAATATTATTTTTGAACAAGAAGTGACTCTCCTGTCATCTCCTTTGGCTGCTCAAGTCCCATAATATCAATAAGAGTTGGAACTATGTCACAGAGACGACCGCCCTCTTTAAGTGTGTAATTCTCATCATAATTAACAAGGATAAATGGAACCGGATTAGTTGTATGTGCAGTAAATGCTTCATTAGTATCGTAATCAACTAACTGCTCTGCATTACCATGGTCTGCACAGATAAACATTACACCATCCATCTTCTTAACCGCCTCAACAGCTCTTCCCACACAAGCATCAACAGTTTCAACAGCCTTAACTACAGCTGATTCAACGCCTGTGTGACCAACCATATCAGGGTTAGCAAAATTAATAATCACAACATCATACTTATCTGACTCAATAGCCTCAACAAGCTTATTGCACACTTCCGGAGCACTCATCTCAGGCTGTAAATCATATGTTGCAACCTTTGGTGAATTAACAAGAATTCTATCTTCGCCTTCATTAGGCTCCTCAACACCACCGTTAAAGAAGAATGTTACGTGAGCATATTTTTCTGTCTCAGCAATTCTTGCCTGCTTCAAGCCCTTAGCTGCAAGGAACTCACCAAATGTATTAGTAATCTGCTCCTTCTTGAATGCAACATACTTATTACCAATTGTCACATCATAATCTGTGAAACATACATAATGCACATTCTTTCTTGAACCTCTGTCAAAGCCTGTAAACTCGTCATCACAGAAGCAACGTGTAATCTCTCTTGCTCTGTCCGGTCTGAAGTTAAAGCAGATAACTGAATCTCCATCCTTAATAGTGGCAAGAGGCTTGCCCTCAGCCTTGATAACTGTAGGAACTACGAATTCATCAGTCTTCCCATCAGCATATGAATTCTTAATTGCACATCTTGCACAAGCAGCCTCGTTACCTTCACCGTTAACAAGTGCATTGTAAGCAACTTGTACTCTATCCCATCTGTTATCTCTATCCATTACATAGTAACGTCCCATAATAGATGCAATCTTACCAACACCAATTTCTGACATCTTATTATAAAGCTCATTAATATATTCTTTACCACCATCTGTTGCTGTATCACGTCCATCCATAAAACCGTGTACATATACGTTCTCAAGACCATTTCTCTTAGCAAGCTCAAGAAGTGCATAAAGATGAGTATTGTGGCTGTGAACACCACCATCCGACAAAAGGCCAAAAAGGTGAAGATCTGAATTATTCTTCTTACAATTCTCTACTGCCGCTAAAAGCTCAGCATTCTCAAAGAAATCTCCATCCTGAATTGATTTAGTAATTCTTGTAAGCTCCTGATATACAATTCTTCCGGCACCCATATTAAGGTGACCAACTTCTGAATTACCCATCTGTCCATCCGGAAGACCTACAGAAAGTCCACTGGCATAACCTTCTACATATGGGCACTCTGCCATTAATTTATCCATAACAGGAGTTTTGGCAATAGCCACACCATTACCCTTGTTATTATCATTCAAACCGTAACCATCAAGTATCATTAAAACTACTGGTTTCTTACTCATTGATATTCTCCTTATATAAAAATGCTATGTAGCCCATTGAATAACAGACCACATAGCATAATATCACATTTTGCACAAAATGTAAACAAAATACTTCCGTTTACATTCTGTCATAATTAACAATCTTAGCAAACTCTAACTTCAAGCTTGCTCCTCCCACAAGACCACCATCAATATCATCCTGAGCAAATATCTCTGCTGCATTGGCTGCATTAACACTTCCGCCATAAAGGATTCTAATCTGCTCTGCAACAACCGGACCATAAATGTTACGGATATTATCCCTAATAGCCTTGCAAACCTCCTGTGCCTGCTCTGATGTAGCAACTCTTCCTGTTCCAATGGCCCAAATAGGCTCATACGCAATAACACACTTTATTGCCTGTTCAGGACTTATATGCTTAAACGCTCCACTTATCTGCTTTTTAATAAAGTCTAGTGTAACACCTGTTTCTCTCTGTTCAAGGCTTTCGCCACAACATACGATTGGCACGATATTATACTGTAATGCCTTATGTATCTTTTTATTAATAATCGTATCATCCTCTTTAAAATACTCTCTTCTTTCAGAATGTCCGATAATTACGTATTTAACGCCGGCATCCACAAGCATCTCCGGCGATACTTCTCCCGTGTATGCACCTTTTTCCTCATAGTACATATCCTCAGCACCAATAAGTATATTACTGCCCTTAACAACATTCACAACAGGAACTATATCAATAGCCGGCACACAAAATACCACATCAACATCCTCATTATCCACTAAAGGCATCAAATCCCCTGCGAGCTTTACCGCCTGACTTGGTGTCATATTCATCTTCCAGTTGCCTGCAACCATCTTTCTGCGCATAAAACCTTCCTCCTAAAAACCTCAAATTTTACTCATAGCGTAACTTACATAAGCTATATGTATGTGAAAATAATTCCAC
>JAFQIQ010000311.1 GCA_017397445.1 Lachnospira sp. | reverse complement strand
GTTATTGCAAAACTATCGTCATTAGGTGTTAATGTTGAAGATTTAACAATTGAATAAAGATATCCCTATTCCGAAAGAATGGTCAACTGACTAGAAAAAGGAACAGATAATCACCTTACACACAAAAGCCTATTGGAATTATTGCATTCCAATGGCTTTTTTTGTATACTTCTATGTGAAGTTAACATTTGTTGTGGAAAGTGGGAGGATACATAATGGGGATGCAGCGAAGAAAGAAGAACATGGGAAGAAAAAGAAAAAAAGCCGGTGCTAAGACAGAAACAAAGAAATCATACAAATCAAACAATAGAGCTAATTTCAGTTATTCTTTTCCGGATGCAAGGTATTTTGTTGCCTGGGTGGTAGCAATGCTCATAATTTATGCAATGGGAATATGGTGCATAGTACTGGGTTTTGATTTTAAGAAAAATGGTGAGATGGATATGTACTGGATATTGCTTGTGGCAGGTAGTATTATTGTACTGACCTTAACAGCATTTTTGCTTGTAGAAATATCATCATATCTGGCCGCGATTATGCTCGGTATTGTACTTGTTTTGATGGGACTGGTGTTACCGATTCTTACAGGGTATTATATAGCTGTTTTATTTACTGCGCTAATATGGATTGGTGGTATATTAATTATTATAGATAATATTGCGAAGCTTACGAATACCACGGATAAAGGTTATTACAAGGTTATATTTGGAGCAACGGGCAAAGCTGTAGATTGGCTTTTTAATTGGATGACAGGTAAGAATCCTAAGGCAAAGAAAGCGAAGAAGGTTGCGGGAGAGGTTTATGACGCTATGACAATTGTTCGCAGAATGAAAATTAAGGTGGGAATAGTTGTAGCTATAGTTATACTGGCTATATTATTGTTTGTTTGGATTTTTCTGTGATTGATTTGATATTACTTATGCAAGGGTGCGGTTTTGGACCGCACTCTTACTGCGTTTATAATAAAGTGAAATTTTTGAATAATGTGTGAGTGGTTTTTAAGACCGGGTTCGTATAGTATAGTGAATGGACCTCAGGGGGCCAGACAAAAGAAGGAAAGGTAAGACATGAGTGACGAGAAATTACTAAAGCTAGTCAAGCACAATCCTGATAAAGGAATTAGCGAGGCTATGAAAATATATGGCAAAGCGGTTAACACCATATGTCGTTCCATATTAGGTGACTTGGGTGAGGAGTTTGTGGAAGAAGCGGTGTCGGACACATTTTTTAAGTTATGGAAAAATAATAAGCAGTTTGTTGAATGTGAAGGACATTCATTAAAGAGCTGGTTATATTCTGTTGCAAGAAATTCGGCAACTGACATTCGTAGAAAGAATGCGAAACATATTCTTTCTCTGGATGATGAAAACCAAGATGAGCTGATGGCTGATATTTCTATTGAATCTGAAGTGCAGAAAAAAGAGCTAAAAGCAATTCTGCAAAAGGTTATAGAAGAGCTGGGAGAACCGGACAGCAAGGTGTTTTTGTTAAAGTATTTTCTTTGTATGAAGAACAGAGAAATTGCCGCGAAGCTTGGCATATCTGAAAAGAAGGCAGAGAATATATTATACAGGGGAAAAGTGAAGCTTAAGGAAAAACTTACGGAAAGGGGGATTACAGGTTATGGTGAATGATGAATTATTGTATGAGCTTATGGATGAAATAAGTGACAAGGATTGTTTGATTATAGAAAATGTAATAGAAGAAGTAGCTCATAATAAAAATATTAAAAAGACGGTAATGCGCAGAATATATGCAGAACCTGAAGGCAGAAAAAGGAAAGTTGTAAGCATTAAGAAAAAGTTTGTGCTTGCAGTGGCATCAGTATTTATGGTGTTTGGTGTGATGGCATGCGCAAGAAAGTATGACTGGGATATAGAGTTTGCACAGACGCTGGGATTTCCCAATGCCATGGAAGAGTTAAAAGGCGGATACGTAAAGATTGGTGTTACAGACAAACAGGGGGATATTGAGATAACGGCAGTACAGGCTCTTGGTGATAAGCATAATCAGTGGATTCAGTTTGACTCTAATATTCCATGGGAAATTGAAGATGAAGATAATGAATTTTATAGATATGGGAAATATGATATAAGTATCTCATATGGATGGGAAAGCGATTTCCCGCACAATTGCAATTTTTACAGTTATGATAATAACGGTTATTTGTCCATTATGATGTATATAGGTGATTCTATGAAAATTAACCGTGCACGCGTGAAAATTATGTTTGGGGATATATATAAGTATAATAAGAATTCCGGTGAGAAGAGTGTAGTGAGTGATGGTACCTGGGAACTGGAATGGTCTAACTATTATGCTGCTAATACTGTAAAGAAATCTCCTTTGGCAGAGGTGGGGGATGTTGTTATAAGTAAAGTGGAATTGTCTCCGGTGTCAGTACATATTAATGGTTATTGCAAGGAAAGAAATGCTTATCGTCGTATTAAGATTGATAACATAATAATGGAGGATGGTACAATTGTTTTATGTAATGGTGTAGGTTCATATAATAGTAATGGAATAAAGGTAGGTACAGATGCAATATTCGACACAGCCACTGGTGTCGATATTAAGAAAGTTAAGTCCATCACCATCAATGGAATAGTAATAGATATTTAGTATTGAATTATTGTTCTTATAATGATACAATGTAATAAAGTATTGTTCGTAAAGGATGAATTTAATATGAAGATGGAAGATGAATTGAGGATACAACTGATAAAGCAATTTGGTGCTGAGGTTTTGATTGCGATAGAAGAGGACGGCACAGAGAATTATATATGTCCTACCTGCAGAAGACCGGTTGCTAAGCGTGATAATAAATGTTTTGCCTGTGAACAAGTGCTTAAGTGGGACAATGTAAAGCGGGTTGAAACGCAAACTTGCGGTGTGAAGACCGGAACTATATCGTTCCAGGTACCCGGGGATTTTGTGAAGGGTAACTGTCGAAAGTGTCCGATTTCATACATAGCAAGAAGAGACAACGAGAACGTATATGACTGTCCTTTGAATATGCGAAGTGATTGTCCAATAACATTAGAATAGTAATTGATTTTAACGGAAGGGTGTGGCTGAAAGCCACATCCTTTCTGCGTTTGCGCATGATGCGAAGAAAAATAATAAAAAAATTTGAAATAAACAGTATAAAACAGTTGACAACAGTTACAAACTGTTATATACTGTTTACAACAAGGAGGTTTAATTCATGAATTTAATTATTAATAATTCATCCATGACTCCCATATATGAGCAGATAGTTATGCAGATGAAAGATATGATTATATCCGGAAAACTAAAGGTTGATACTGCGTTGCCATCTGTAAGAGTACTTGCCAAGGATCTGAGAATTAGTGCACTGACTGTGAAGAAAGCCTATGACGCGCTGGAGCAGGAAGGTTACATCGTAACAGTTCACGGAAAGGGCAGTTTCGTAGCTAATATTAATTCCAATATAGCTATGGAAGAACAGCAGAAGGAAGTGGAGAAGCTTTTTGAGCAGGGTATCCGAAAGGCAAGAGCTTGTGGGATGTCTGTTGAAGACACAGAGGAGTTATTTAAAGTGATTTTGAGTGATTATGAGTAGAATCAGTGATGGAGGGATAAGCATGTTATTAAAGTTGGAGAATGTAAGAAAGAGTTATGGAACATTTGAACTTGATTGTTCTATTGAGGTGAAGAAGGGGCAGGTTACAGGGCTGGTTGGAAGCAATGGTGCAGGTAAGAGTACAACATTTAAGTCTATATTGGGACTTATTTTTCCAGAGAGCGGAAACATTGAGATGTTTGGAAAGAAGCTTTCAGATATAACACCGGCTGATAAGGAGAACTTAGGGGTTGTGCTGACAGAGGCTAATATGTGTGAGCTGCTTAGAGCAAAGGATGTGGCACCGATTTTGAAGGGGATGTACAAGAAATTTTCCACTGATGAGTTCTATCAGAGATGTAAGAATTACGGAATACCTCTTGATAAGCCAATTAAGGAGTTTTCAACAGGTATGAAGGCGAAGCTTAAAGTTATAATTGCCATGTCCCATGATGCAAAGCTTCTTATACTTGATGAGCCTACAGCGGGACTTGATGTAATTATGAGAAATGAATTGTTGGATATGCTCAGAGAGTATATGGAAGATGAAGAGCGAGGTATACTTATCAGTTCACATATCGCTACTGATTTGGAGGGGCTCTGTGATGACATTTATATGATTTCCAAGGGAAAGATAGTTATTCATGAAGACACAGATGTGCTTTTGTCAGAATACGGACTGTTAAAGGTGACTAAGGAGCAGTATGAGACGATAGATAAGCAGTACATTATTTCAGAGAAAGAGGAGCGTTTCGGTTATCTGTGTCTTACTAACCAGAAGGATTTCTATCAGGAGAATTATCCGAATGTCGCTATAGAAAAGGGTAGTATTGATGACTTGATTATTATGATGACAAAGGGAGGAAAAAGATAATATGAAGGGATTATTTATTAAGGATTTAAAGTTGGTTGCAACGCAAAAGAAGTTTATCTTTTTGGCTATTGTGTTGTCTGTATTTATAACATTGACTGGGGATGACCCCACATTTACAGTGACATACATTGTGTTGTTGTTGTCTATGCTTACACTTAATACTATCAGCTATGATGAAATGAATGGTGGTATGCTGTTCCTGCTTTCATTGCCGGTGGATAGAAAGATGTATGTTAAGGAAAAGTATATGTTCTGCTTTATGAATCTTGTAGTTGCTGCACTTGCATCATTACTTTTTTCACTTGGATTTATCGCTTTCAAAAACAGTGAGATTGAGTTTACAACTGTTGCATCAAGTATAGCAGGTGTGACATTGGGAATGGCTTTGATGTTTGGCGTTACTATTCCTTTAGTATTCAAGTTTGGTATGGAAAAAGGCCGTATTGCCATGATAGTTTGTATATTGGGTATTATTGGATGTGGCGTTGGCGGATATAAGGTAATAGCCGATGTGTTAAATATCGATATCAGCAGTTTCATAGTAGAGCTTTTATCTAAGCTTCCAAAGCCGGGTGAGGGCTTAGAGATAGTTGTGGTATTGGCAATGTTGCTTGCTATGATGCTTGTATTGGGTATTTCTTATATAGTTTCACTTCGCATTATGAAGAAGAAGGAATTATAATGATGGATGCTCCCTTGAGACATACTATGTTTCAGGGGAGCATTTATTTAGTCATCGGGTACTCATTCGAATGAGCCCTTGATGACTAGTATAATGTCACACAATCCTAATCTTATACTTTTTCAGCCAGTAATTTACCTGTAACATATAGGCAAGCATCTGTGGGCCGGCCATAAGCTGACCATACCAAGGCTTACCATAGTCAGAAGGACTGTCAATAAATGTGTGAACCTTCTTTGAATCAAGCAAAGTGCGTATAGGGGAGGTGCAGTCAGCAATTACTTCCTTCAGCTGATCTGACATCAATTTTTCATAGGCAGGGTCGTAGGTTTTTGGGTAAGGGCTTTTTTTTCTGTATAATACGTCATGAGGCAGAAAATCTTTCGCAGCGTGGCGCAACAGTCCCTTTACGGTGCCGTCAGGACATTTCATACTCCAAGGTACATTGAATATATACTCCAGAATGCGGTGGTCAGCAAGAGGAACACGGGCTTCCAGTCCGTTATACATACTGGTTCTGTCCATACGGTCAAGGAGTGTCGTCATAAACCAGCGAAGATTAAGATAAGCAATTTCACGACGACGTTTTTCAGTTGGAGAATCTTCCGCAAGAACAGGAGTTTCGTTAATAGTCTTTTCATAGGCGGCAAGTGCATATTCTTCCATATTAAGCTCCCCAATTAAAGCGTCATCCAGCAATACCTGACGAGGGACCATGCTCTGTGACCAAGGAAATGCATGTGTGTTAAATGCAACATCACTGTGAAACCACGGATATCCTCCGAATATTTCATCTGCACACTCGCCTGTAAGAGTTACCTTGTTGTGCTCCTTAACAAGAGAGCAGAAATAAAGCATAGAAGATTCCACGTCAGCCATACAAGGCAAATCTCTGGCATCAACAGCCTTGAAAAGACAGTCAAACTGGTCTTTGTTAGTGCATTCGAGGAACATATGATTAGTACCACAGTGATTAACCATCTTTTCTACGTATGGACGATCCTCACTTGGCTGAAATGCATTTGCCTTAAAATGCTTGGCATTATCCTTAAAATCAAAAGAAAATGTGTTGAGTTTAATATCATGCCAATCCAGTTCCTTAGCACAGATGGCAGTTACAAGACTGCTGTCAACTCCGCCGGAAAGAAACGTGCTTATGGGAATGTCAGAAAGCATCTGCTTTTTTACGGAATCTTCCACAAGCCATTTGGTCTTTGCAACGGTAACTTCATAGGAGTCCGTGTGTGGTTTGCTCTCAAGCTGCCAGTAAAACTCACTTCTAAAAGTTCCCTTTCCCCAGATAAGACATTGCCCCGGAAGTACTTCATTAATTCCTCTGAATACGCCTTTTCCATAAGATTTTGCAGGGCCAAGAGCAAATATTTCACACAATCCCTCGCGGTCTATAACAGGTTCCACATCAGGGTGTTCAAAAAGTCCCTTAATTTCAGATGCGAATACAACAGTATCTCCAACTTGTGTATAAAACAGAGGTTTTACGCCAAGACGGTCTCTGAAAAGGCTTAACTTGCCACAGGAAGAGTCCCACAATGCAATGGCAAATATACCATTTAACTTCTTTATATAATCCTTACCATGTCGCATGTAGCCTTCGATAATAACTTCGGTATCACTTGTGGTGTCAAATGATGCCCCTTCAAGAATAAGTTCAGCTTTAAGCTCCGGCATATTATATATCTCACCATTAAAGACGATGGCACAGGTGCGGTTAGCCTCCCTTTTTATAAGGGGCTGCTGCCCCGTTTTAAGGTCAATAATAGCAAGACGCACATGTGCAAGACCACAGTTGGAGGAAAGAAAAGTTCCCAGACCGTCAGGACCGCGCCGTATCTGAGCCCGGTTCATGTTATCAAGTACATTTTTCCAGCGGATGGATTCATTAGTGTAATTGGTATAAGGATTGAAAAATCCCGCAATTCCACACATTTACTATACTCCTTTATAATATTATTGTATTACAGGCTGGTACTGACGGCCTTCCAATGCGGCCTCAATTGATGGAATAAGAAGCTCTGTGTGAGCAATCATAGAATTAGGTTTCTTCTCTGGGTTATCTTGCCCAAAAGGTATGAAATAAATATTCTTGGAGTTCATCAACAGTCCGATATTCTTCATATTCATACCAAGTGCATCGTTAGTAGAGATGGAGATTAACAGAGGACGGTTATTTCTAAGATGGGCTTTTGCTGCCATCAGTGCCGGACTGTCTGTGATTCCGTTGGCAAGCTTAGCCAAAGTGTTTCCGGTGCATGGGAATATCACAAGAATGTCGATAATATTGCCAGGTCCTATGGGTTCTGCTTCCGGGATAGTCATTATGGGTGGATTGCCCGTCATATCAGTTGCAAGTTTAATGAAATCCTCAGCACGCCCAAAGCGGCTGTCCGTGGAAGATGCAGCATTAGAAAATATAGTATGCACTATAGCACCTTCGTCAATCAGTTTCTTTACCTCAGCGAAAGCATTTTTAAATGTGCAAAATGACCCGGTAAATGCGATTCCTATTCGTTTATCTTTCAAAGACATGATAATTCACTCCTTATAATATTGATAATTGCTTTGGCAGATGAGGACGGTGAATATTTACCCGGAAGACCAAGACAAAGAGCTGCATTAATTCTTCGTTCAGCCGCAGCCGCGTAGTCAACACCTCCCGGAGTGGATGCAATGTCAATAATGGTAACATCCGATTTCATGCGGGATAGTGCGGAGTCAGTAACAACTTTCGCAGGTATGGTATTAAAGACAAAATCAAAATCGCTGGCTTGTTTTTCAAAGTCGGAAACGCTTCCGGAGCGGTCGCAAACTGTAGCGGCATAGCTTTGGGAGTCTTCCTTGTTAACGTAAACGCTTACGTTACAAAACATACCCTTCAAGTAATTGCAAAGAGTCTTACCACACCGTCCGTATCCCAACACAGCACATTTGCTATGGTGAAGATTGATGGGGCTCCTTGTAATGGCCTCACACACAGCACCTTCCGCAGTTGCGATAGAGTTATATATGGCAAGACTGTTATTCTCCATTAAGTCATAGACCTTTACACCCTTTGATATTGCTTCGGCTACATAGTTTTTAGGGATACAACCTGCAAAGAAGTATTGTCCGTCTGACAGCAGATTTATAATATCATACTGTTTGAAAGGAATAGGACATATAATACAACGTGCCGTTTTTATGGCTACTTCTAAAGAATTGGTAGTGATGGTGTCTGATGTGGGAGCGCAGAGACCGTGGCATACCACACCTGCTCCTGATGCAGAAAGTTCATTGGCAATATAGACCTGACGTAAGTCCCCGCCAATTACACTGTAATCATATAAATAGTTCATTGAAACGTCCTGTAAAATGCCATTTACAACTATTATATGATTGAATTTCAGAAATGATAATGTCCACTTGAAACAGACATTTAATCAATATATAATTAAAAAAGTTACAGATGTACATAAAGAGTACACACGGACTGCATATACTTACAGACGAGGAGGTGAGTGGATGGAATACAGGGTATTGCTTGCAGAGGACGAGAGAAACTTAAGAAATATAGTAAGCACATATCTTCGTAAGCATGGTTTTGCGATTGATTCGGTCTGCAACGGAGATGAGGCAGTTATGGCAATAGACAGAGGAGTTTACGACATAATCATACTTGACATAATGATGCCGGGAAAAGACGGAATGGAAGTTTGCAGATATATTCGCAGAAAGTACGATGTGCCGGTTATATTCTTAACGGCATTGGACCAGGAACAGAACATAGTGGAAGGCTATGAGGTAGGTGCTGACGAATATATTACCAAACCGGTCTCCATGCCTATACTTGAAGCCAAGATAAATGCTTTGATAAAGCGCTACAAAGGTCTACTGGTTCAGAAAGGCGTCATAAGAATCGGCGAGCTTACTATTGAACTTGCAAGAAGACTTGTAACGCTCTCGGGGAATATTGTGCCACTGGCACCTAAGGAGTATGACCTGCTGATATATTTTATCGAGAACAAGAATCAGGTGCTTTCAAGAGAGCAGATTCTTAATCAGGTCTGGAGCCCTGAGTATGACGGTTATGACAGAGCAGT
>JAFQIQ010000310.1 GCA_017397445.1 Lachnospira sp. | reverse complement strand
GTCCGGTTACCTGGGAGCAGCATAAGTCTAACGGAATAATAGATACTGTTAACGATGCTGAGGGTTATGCATCCCTTTCTGATATAGAAACTTATGGTACTAACATAACCTATAATCATAACTTTCAGACTTCATCTTCATATAAGGGTGGTAATCATAAGTATTATAATGAGGTAGTAAACTATGATACAACAAGACTTGAGTACCTTAAACTTCTTCAGGTAACATACAGGGAGAAGTTGGCACTGGTTGCCGCTAATGATGATAGGGTTGAGAATGGAGTTGCTATAGGTGGAAGTAATAAAAACTCTAACGGTAGCAGGCTTTACTGGATTGTTAATGAGTGGGATAAGGATGGTAATTCCCTTACTATGACAAAGTGGTACGAAACCAATCAGTCGTACACTGTTGGTACGGGTGATGTTGCTGATAATCAGAAACAGATAACAGGATATAATACATCTATGCGTTACGGTGTAAAGTATGCTACTTTGCTTTTTAGATGGAATAACGGTGATACTAATATCGGTTCAGGAAAGGACGCTATTGATAAGGTAGATGTGGCTGATGTGTTCGAGCGTTTCTATGTATGTTATAAGCCATTTACATACACCTTTAGGGATGGTCCTGATATGATAAGAACCATAGAAAGATTTGGTGTATCAGACCCATTTGAGAATACTGACTACATGCTTCCGGACGAGGCTGACCTAACTGCAAGACCAGGTTATTATTTGAAGGGTTGGAAGGTTGTGTCCGGCGACCCAAACGACGATGAAGATAACAAGCAGTATGGAATGATATTTACAATTGACCAACTCGAAGAGATGATGACAAGCGGTGAGTTTTATAGCTCACTATTTGCAGATACGGTATTTGAGGCGGTGTGGGCTCCGGAAGAGTATAAGATTACATACGACCTTCAGGGTGGTACGGTATCACCCGCTAATCCAACGACCTATAATGTTGAAACACCAACATTTACTTTAAATAATCCGATAAAGGCAGGTTATAAGTTCACAGGTTGGACCGGTTCCAATGGAGCTACGCCCGAGGTCACTGTGACTATAACGAAGGGAAGCACCGGTGATAAAAGCTATACTGCTAACTGGGAGCGTATTGACTACGCAATCACATACGACCTTCAGGGTGGCATAGTATCACCGGCTAATCCTTCAACTTACCATGTTGAGACACCAACATTTACTCTTAATAATCCAACAAGGGTAGGGTATAACTTTATTGGCTGGACGGGTTCTAACGGAACAACACCACAGTTAACGGTGGCTATTGTTAAGGGTAGTACTGGCGACAGACATTATGTTGCCAATTGGGAGACTGCAGAAGTTGATGTAACTGTTAGGCATTATGTTATGGATGTAAAGGGTAACTTCCCGACAAATCCTACAAAGACCAATACAGTGAAGCTCATTGTTGGTAAGTCATATGCTGACGATTACGGTGCAGATTACTTTAAGGATTCAGGTCTTGAACAGGAGGGAATAATCATATTCAGTGGTTATGAGTTTCCAAGTTCGGGAGTTGTATCTGCCACATCAAGTGAAAATGTAGTTAAGCTCTATTATTCACGTAAGACTTATACAGTAACCTTTAATGTATCGGAAAATCTTGGTTGGTGGGGAGCCAGCATTTCGGATAAAGAAGACAGAAAGTATTTGTTTAGACATGGTGAAGAGATTAATTTTGCCGATTATGTACCGAAGTCTCAGTCACTGGAAAGAGATTTTATAGGCTGGAATGTCGAGGTGGATGGCAGAAGGGCAACTACTTCGTACACAGTTACATCGGATGTGACATTTTATGCACAGTTTAGAACAAGGAAGATACTTGGTCTTACAGATGCGTCCGGAAGGTCGCAACGTACCATAACCTTGTATAATAAGGAGGGTTCAAAGCGAGTAGTATTCCCATACCTTAATACATACAGGGCATGGACTGAGGTATCAGGAAGTATTGGTGCCGGATGGACTACTGCTAACAGTATAGATGCGCCTAATGGTCTTACTGCGGGTTACTTGGAGGCCCACGAGTACGGCATTGGCGTTTCACTTGAAGTTTATGGTATCTACAAGGGTTTTGCTAATGTAGTATTTGATGAAAACGGCGGTAAGGAAACTGATGATACTGACGATAAGATAGTTAATGTTTACAGAAACAGCGGTGACCTTAGTAAAACTAAGGGTGAAGAGGTAACACTTCCTAACTGTACAAGGGATAATACGGATAATGGGGATGGCTCCATTACTGTATACACTCTTGGAGGCTGGAAGTGTGGCGAGGACTTCTATCCTGTGGGAGCAACAGTTCCTATAACTGAGAACACAACATTTGTGGCTCAGTGGGATACTGAGATTAAGTATATTGAATATACTATCGTGTTTGATATGAACGGCGGTAAGTTTGGTCCTGACCCGATAACAGTTAAGTATGGTCAGGAAGTAATCTTGCCAAAGAAGGGTAGCAGGGTAGGATTTAAGCTTGTGGATTGGTGTACAACACCGGACGGAACAGGCGTAAGATACCAGCCGGAAGTGGTAGTAAAGAACCTTACTAATGTTAATAGGGAAACTGTTGTACTGTATGCTCAGTGGAAGCAGAAGGACTTTCTTCTTGTAAAGATAAGCTCCAGCAGATACAACGCTACATTTATCAGACGTACAGAGGGTGACGATGCGTGGTTTAATAGTGTTGGGAAGATAACTATTAACGAATGGGCTACTATGACAGAGGAAGAAAAGAACGCTATAAGTAAGTACAGATTCCATATCGATAAGGACGGTAATATTACACAGATTAGTTAATATAAAATTGATTTGAGTAAGAAAATAGTATATAATACTTTGGCAGTATATAGAAGTTGGAGTATTTATGGAAAAACTAAAATGTTTTATAAAGGATGAACTTACAGGCTGGAAGAATTGGGAAAAAATATGGTTGATATTAAATGTAGCTATAATTGCAATATTGTCATTAGTACTTGGTGATGATATTAGAGGAATAGTAGCGGCTGTAACGGGTGTTATGTATGTTGTCTTAACCGGGAAGGGGAAGATTAGCGGGTATTTATTTGGACTTATCAATGGGATATTGTATGCTATGATTTCATACGAAGCTCAATATTATGGTGAAGTAATGCTAAATGTACTTTATTACATCCCCATGCATTTTGTTGGATGGGTTATGTGGAAAAAACACATAGATGACAACACAAAAGAAATTGTGAAAGAGAGAATGCCCCTTAAGTTGGAAATTATTCTAATGGTATTATCGTTACTTGCGATTGTAGTTTACGGATATGTGTTGAAACTATTGGGTGGAAGCCTGCCTTATATAGATAGTGTGTCAACCTGTTTGAGTGTGCTTGCTATGATACTAAGTGTGAGGCGTATGATTGAACAATGGGTGCTTTGGACTATAGTAAATGCTGTGACTGTTTATATGTGGGTAATTGACTATATGAATGGTGGCAGCGATGTTGCAATGTTACTTATGTGGATGGTGTATCTCGCCAATGGTATAATAATACTTATTAAGTGGATTAAAGATATGAGAAAACAGTGAATAATATAAAGAGGTCAGAAGATTGCGTAAAGCAATGTTCTGACCTCTTGTATTAATTGTTGTTATGAACTTTCATGATAACGGTCTCTATTCGTGTAGAAGAAGCACGTTCAATCATAAATTCAAGATTGGCGATTGTGAAACGTTCGCCTTTTGAAGGAATACGATCAAGTTTTTCGATAATATAGCCTGCGATAGAATCATTGTCATCAGACTGAAGATTGATTCCTGCATTGTCGTTAATATCGCTAAGTTTATATGAAGCATCTATACGATAGATGTTATTAGATAGCTTCATAAATGGCTCATCTTCGTCAGAGTCGTATTCATCACGAATATCTCCAACAATTTCTTCAAGTAAATCTTCTGTAGTAATCATACCTGTAGTTCCGCCATATTCATCAAGTACAATGGCGATGCTGTGAGAGGCCTGTTGCATTTGTTTGAATAAGTCGGATGTGTTTTTCTGTTCATATGTGAAAAATGGTTCTCGCATAAGATTTCTTATGTTAAAGGTCTTTTCCACAGGTGCCAGAACAAGATCTTTTATGTTGAGAATACCAATTACATTGTCAGGTGTATCATCATAAATAGGTATTCTTGT
>JAFQIQ010000309.1 GCA_017397445.1 Lachnospira sp. | reverse complement strand
GCTTAAGATCGAGCGCACGCAGCAGCTTATGGGCAAGCTCTCGGGAGGCGAGGCTAAGCGTGTGGCGCTCGCCTGTATGATGCTTTAACTAAATCATTCTCTGTATACAACCTGCCATCTGAAATCTCTTCCAAACTACACTCTCTAATCATATGAGTTTATCCTTTCACTCCGTATTTCTTACATATATCACTTAAACAACATTTATCACAGTATGGTGTTGTCCTTGCGGTACATACTTCTCTTCCGTGATCCACAAATCTGTGGCACAGATCACTTCCCTCCTCAGGGGGAACTATCTTCCACAGTGCCATCTCCACCTTCTTAGGATCTTTCTCGTCCTTTACCAAACCAATTCGATTGCACAGTCTGATGCAATGTGTATCCGTCACTATACATGGCTTTCCGTATACATCCCCCATAATCAGATTGGCACTCTTTCTTCCTACTCCCGGAAGTTTGAGTAAATCTTCCATATTATCGGGAACTCTGTCGCCAAATTCTTCGTGCAACATCTTCATACACGCACTTATATCTTTCGCCTTGCTTTTTCCAAGACCACAAGGTCTTACAATAGCCTCTACATCGTCAACTTCCGCCTTTGCCAACGCTTCAATAGAAGGGTACTTAGCAAAAAGTCCTTCCACCACAACATTAACTCTTGCATCCGTGCACTGCGCCGCCAGCCGCACGCTTACAAGTAATTTCCAGGCCTCATCATAATCCAATGTACAATGGGTCTGGGGATATTCCTTTTTTAATCTCTCTATTACCTCTAATGCTAATTGTTTCTTAGTCATATATTACCTTTCCCTTATAAAAAGAATGTGCTTTAGCACACTCTACAGAGCTTTTACTTATAACAAACGCTGTTTTCTAAAAGTAAAACCTGCCGGAAATACTCCGACAGGTTCATTATATCACACTCTTTCTTTAACAGGTAGACCCAAAATATGCATACCAACTTATTCGCAATTTCCGTCACAACTATTAAACAACGATAAATTGCAGCTCATTTCGTTATCACAGCTCAATCCGGTTGTGCAACCACTATCACAGGATGTTGCATCACCATTCCCAACTTCAGTGCCCAGATCCAGCGGCTTGATAGAAAGATTAAGCAAATCCCCTGCTACAAAGCGCATACAGTCCGTATCTTCCGGAGAAATAATACTACCCTTTGGAGTATTAATCTTACCGGCACTGGAAACTCTGTAACCTGCAAAATAGAGGCTCTGCAGTACCACTGTCAATCCGACAGTCAGTGTGTCCTCTGTTATATCAAAATCCAACACTTTAGGAATTGCATACAGGTTCAAGCCCTGTCTTATATAATTGTTAGTTGACAAAAATCCTATATTATTAAGTGCCGGAGTATATACCCCTGCTGCCTCATTATACGACACTCCATATGGTGCAAATATTTCAAGTACAACGGATGCAGGATTAGTATCCTCGTCGTACGTCGGTGCCGTAATTTCTGATGGCAGATAAGCCGCAGGTACATTTAACGTAGTCAACAATCTGCAAGAATCATCATAAATATTCACAGCAAACATAACTGTAAGATTAGTAAGTGTCACGGAATAACAATTAGGTCTTCCCGGCAACGCATCAATTTCAATTCCACCTTCTCCATAGGTATATGCAATATCCACAACCTGCACCGACGCCTTTGTCGCAGTCGGATATACTGCCGAAATATCCACATCCAAATCAAATGTTGTACAAAGATTAATCCCTATCTCGTCATATATAAGCGGTGCATACAAACTTAAAACAGACGGCGAACCGCACTCCGGCACAGCACACACATCAAAACACTTGTTACAACACATATTCTGCACCGCATTGCTTACAATCCTTGTCTGGCAACCACATTTTCCTGATTTACATTTAGCCATTAAATCATTCCCTTCTAAATATCTTTAATCTATTATATGTTCTATTTTCTCTTTCGCTACCATATCCTGTTAGAAAAAGAGAAATTCCTATGGCCTATAATCAATCTAATTCTATGTTTAACATTCAGGAACAACTCCATCAGGCTTATGAAACCAAACATAATGAACTGATAACTCACTACGAAACTATTATCCTTAATCTTACCAAACAGCAGGAAAATCTGCTCTCACAGCTAATCAGTCATCAGGAAAATGTGTTATCGGAACTTAACGCACAACACGCCAAACAAATTGAAGAACTTAAATCAGGCTTTAAGTCAGATATTGATAATCTCAAAAGCACATATCAAAAAGAAATCTCATCACATTTTCTTACTGAAATCAGAAAACGTGATGAGACTATTGAAAATATTAAAAAGCAATATAATGAATTAATGGATACCGCTAAACAATACCGGGATGAAGCCCAAAAATGGTACAAAAAATATACTGGTTAATCTCTCCACCACTCAGCAGGTATCTCATCTCTGTCGATAATGCAGTTAATCTCATGGGAAAGGACCTTACGAGTCACATCATATATCCCCTGTGCATCGCACAGAATACAATCAGCATCTCCAAGCTTAACATTGGCAGCTGCACCACACTCCTCATAGGCACCGGCAAGCTTCTGGAAACTCTCAGATATATGTGCTGTGTGCCTGTTGTAGTGTCTTTTCATATTAACACCTTTTCTGCTGCCGTCAGGCATCACAATCTCAAAATATGTTGTTTCTTCTGTGAGACGCTCAGGCACCTTATATCCTTCCTCAACAGAATGTATATATGTATTCTTTATATGATTAACACCTAAAAGCAATATCTTTGCATTGATATCTCTAAGTCTGTCCCAGCAACCTCCCGGAGGGCATGGTGTTGTACAACTTTCCTCACCCTTTATGTACTCTTCCGCATCTTTTCCCCAAACTGCCATACTATGGGTAGGATGTAAAGATCTGACAACTCCTTCTCTTTTGCTAAACATATTAGGAATGATTCCAACGCATCCTTCTTCTGTCTTAGGGTCATACACAAAATATTCCTTGCTCATCTGCTTCCATGTATGCATAGGCATCATAAGTCTTCCGTCGCACACACTCTCCATAAGAGCATCTATAACTGTATCTGCACCGCCCTCTACTTGTCCTATAGCCTTCATTGAAGCATGTACAAGTAAAGAATCCGTAGGGTTAATTCCCATCTTCCTTAAATCATTCAATAAACTTTCCTTATTATATACTGTCATAAATCCTCCATCATAATCATATACACATTGGCTCCATAAAATATTATGCGACAAATGTGAAAAGGTCAACACATTTTTACTTAATTATTATAAGTTTTTATGCTAAATAGCATACAATTTTAACCCCAAAAAAATTTTTAATAAAAAAACTTTGTACAAAAAGAAAAAATTCCTTGTGCTTTTTCGTTTTTTCTATATAATAGACAATAGAATAAAAGGAGGATTTTATCTATGCCAAAAAGAACAGATATTAATAAGATACTTATTATTGGTTCAGGTCCTATTATTATTGGACAGGCCTGTGAGTTTGACTACTCAGGAACACAGGCGTGTAAGGCGCTTCGTAAGTTAGGCTATGAAATCGTATTGGTTAACTCTAACCCGGCTACGATTATGACTGACCCGGAGACAGCAGACGTAACATATATTGAACCACTCAATGTTGAACGTCTTGAACAGATTATCAAGAAGGAACGTCCGGATGCACTCTTACCTAACTTAGGTGGACAGTCAGGACTTAATCTTTGCTCTGAGCTTAATCAGGCAGGTGTTCTTGATAAGTACAATGTTCAGGTTATCGGTGTTCAGGTTGACGCTATCGAGCGTGGTGAGGACCGTATCGAATTTAAGAAGACTATGGATAGTCTCGGTATCGAGATGGCTCGTAGTGAGGTTGCTTACACAGTTGATGAGGCCCTTGCTATTGCAGATAAGCTCGGTTACCCTGTAGTTCTTCGTCCAGCATACACTATGGGTGGTGCCGGCGGCGGACTCGTATATAATAAGGAAGAACTTGCAACAGTTTGTGCAAGAGGTTTACAGGCCAGCCTTGTAGGTCAGGTTCTCGTTGAGGAATCTATTCTTGGTTGGGAAGAACTTGAGCTTGAGGTTGTTCGTGATGCAGAGGGTAATATGATTACTGTTTGCTTCATCGAGAACATCGACCCTCTTGGAGTTCACACAGGTGATTCATTCTGTTCAGCTCCTATGCTTACTATTTCTGAAGAATGTCAGAAGCGTTTGCAGGAACAGGCATATAAAATCGTTGATTCTGTACAGGTTATCGGTGGTACTAACGTTCAGTTCGCACACGACCCTGTTTCAGACAGAATTATTGTTATTGAAATTAATCCTCGTACATCACGTTCATCAGCACTTGCTTCTAAGGCAACAGGTTTCCCTATCGCTTTAGTATCAGCTATGCTTGCTGCCGGACTTACGTTGAAGGATATTCCATGCGGAAAGTATGGTACACTTGATAAGTACGTTCCAGGCGGAGATTATATCGTTATCAAGTTCGCTCGTTGGGCATTTGAGAAGTTCAAGGGTGTTGAGGATAAGCTTGGTACTCAGATGCGTGCCGTAGGGGAAGTAATGAGTATCGGTAAGACATATAAAGAAGCTTTCCAGAAGGCTATCAGAAGCTTGGAGACAGGCCGTTATGGTCTTGGTCATGCTAAGAACTTTGATGAACTTTCAAAAGAGCAGTTATTAAAGATGTTAAAGACTCCTTCAAGCGAGAGACATTTTATTATGTACGAAGCTTTAAGAAAGGGTGCTACAGCTGATGAAATCCACGAGATTACTAAGGTTAAGCACTATTTCATTGAGCAGATGAAGGAGCTTGTTGATGAGGAAGAAGCTATTCTTGCCAAGAAGGGTGCAATGCTTCCTGATGATATGCTTATCAATGCTAAGAAGAACGGTTTCTCAGATAAGTACTTAAGTCAGTTACTTGAGATTAAGGAAGAAGATATCCGCAACCGTCGTATTGAGCTTGGCGTTGAGGAAGCTTGGGAAGGTGTTCACGTAAGCGGTACAGAAAACAGTGCTTACTACTACTCAACATACAATGCAACTGACAAGAATCCTGTTAACGAAGACACTAAGAAGATTATGATTCTTGGCGGTGGTCCTAACAGAATCGGTCAGGGTATCGAGTTTGACTACTGCTGTGTACATGCTGCACTTGCTTTAAAGAAGTTAGGATTTGAAACAATTATTGTTAACTGTAATCCTGAGACTGTTTCAACAGATTATGATACATCTGATAAGTTGTACTTCGAGCCACTTACACTTGAGGATGTACTTAGCATTTATAAGAAAGAAAAGCCTCTTGGCGTTATCGCTCAGTTCGGTGGTCAGACACCACTTAACCTTGCTGCAGAGCTTGAGAAGAACGGTGTTAAGATTCTTGGTACTGCTCCTTCAGTTATCGACCTTGCAGAGGACAGAGACCTCTTCCGCGCTATGATGGAGAAGCTCGAGATTCCTATGCCTGAGTCAGGTATGGCTACTACTGTTGAGGAGGCTGTAGAGATTGC